>QJWF01000135.1 GCA_003235435.1 Nitrosomonadales bacterium | reverse complement strand
ACTGCGTTTTGAAACCACTATCAAACGTAAGGATGGCACAACTTTTCCTGCCGAGGTTCAATTACAGCTCGTAAAAGAGGCAGGCGAGGAAGGGTTGTTCGTTGCTGTCGTGAGGGACATCGCCAGGCGCAAGATCGCAGAAAAAGAATTGCGCAGGCAGAAAAACCTGATGTGGCAGGTCATCGATATGGATCCCAGCATGATATTCGTCAGGAATACGGCTGGCCGGTTTATTCTGGCGAACCAGTCGGTAGCGGATTTTTATGACGTGACAATTCAGCAGCTGGTCGGAAAAACAAGCGGTGAACTCAAACGGAATATGTTGATAGTTCCTGAATTCCTTGTTTCTGACCGTGAGGTGATCGAGAGCGCCCGGGAAACCACATCGACGGAAGCATTGGCGATGTCGGATGGCAATCAACGCTGGTATCTGGTAATCAAGCGGCCCATGCAACAGCCCGACGGCACATTCAATATTTTGGGTATCGCAGCGGATATTTCAGAATTGAAATTGTCGGGGATCAAACTTGATGAGTCTTACAAGGAGCTGCAACGGCTTGCGCTGCACCTGGAAAATGTCAGAGCTGAAGAGCGGACGCAGATTGCTCGCAATCTTCACGACGAAATGGGGGCGACACTTGCGGCGCTGAAAATGAGAATTGCCTGGCTTGCGTCGAAGCTGCCTGGCGGGATGCCGCATCTTTCTGCCGAGGTGGGTCATATATCCGATCTGGTATCGGAAGGGATCAAGACCGTACGCCAGGTAGTCTCCGATTTGCGGCCAAATCTGCTAAATGATGTCGGTTTGATCGCGGCTGTCAGGGATTACGTCAACAGGTTCCAGAACGATACCGCTATCAATTGCTCCGTTGTTCTCCCGGAACAGGAATTTGACCTCGACGAAGACCAGTCCGTCACCATCTTCCGTATCATTCAGGAATCGCTGAGCAATGTTGCCCAACATTCCAAGGCAAGCAATGTCGAAATCTTGTTCTCCCTTCACAGTGACTCGTTGCTGGTGGAAATCAAGGACAATGGCATTGGATTTAACATGGCCAATACGGAGAATACTTTTGGCCTGATCGGCATCAAGGAGCGCGCTTTGATGATAGGCGGGACTGCAACGATTGAAAGTACACCGGAATCTGGAACCCGCGTGTCGCTGCGCCTTCCCCTTGTGACCACAACCGCTCGGCATGGCATCGGTTAAGAACGATTAACGCCATTACATCAATTATCGATTTTCGATGGGGGAAAACTGTGATACGGGTATTTATTGTTGACGACCATGCTGTGGTTCGGCAGGGACTGAGAAGGATACTGGAAGAAGCTGAGGGCATTGAAGTCGTTGGCGAGGCTGGTAATGGAGCCGAGGCATTGAGCAGGATTCATTCATTGGGTTGGGACGTGATGCTGCTCGACATTTCGATGCCCGAGATGAGCGGGGGTGACACGCTAAACCAAATCATGGCCCATAACAAGGAAGCAAAAGTTCTGATCCTGAGTATGTACGAAGAAGACCAGTATGCGGTGCGACTGATGAAGGCGGGTGCTTCAGGTTACCTGACCAAAGATGTCGCCCCGGAACAGCTGGTCGGAGCAATCCGAAACGCATATCTTGGAAAAAAACATATCAACCGTACACTTGCCGAGTTATTGCTTCAGGAATGCTGCAACGATTCAAGCAAACCGTTGCATGCCATCTTGAGCGACAGGGAATTCGAGGTTCTAAAGCAGATCGGATCCGGGAACAAGGTTTCCGACATTGCCAGGAATCTGTCACTGAGCGTGAAAACGGTCAGCACCTACAGGGCGCACATTCTTGCAAAGATGAAATTAAAGAACAATGCCGAACTGACCTACTATGTGATCCAGAATGGCTTGTTGAACTAAGATTCTGCCTGGCATGCTTCAGGAGCCGCGGCGACAGAAAATTGATTTTGCTGCACATTACTTCCATCCACGCGTCTGCCGTTATGCCGCCCAGCGGCATGCTTCCCACCGCAGTTTTAAAATCCTGCAATATGGCGACTCATACGCCGCTGCTTGAGCTATTAACCAAACAAAACAATATCTTGATGGTGCACACCTTTCATTGCAGCGGCTCAAGCGACTGATTTTCAAGCGTTCCGTCGGCATAGGACAAACACCGATGGAACATTCCAAAATTGTCTGATTGAAAATACAGCAATGCGCCGATATTTTAATCCTTCAGTTTTGACACAATGAACACGCGTAGGAAATGTTCCGTATTGCAATCAAATGGAATATCGGAATTTTCGGGTTGCGTCTCATTCAAGAAAAATCATGGAAATCGAAGAAGTGCGAAACACAGCCAATTGTGTGGAGAGTAATTACTTTAATGTTGCAGCAAGGCCGGCGGGAGCCTTTCCCGTTTGAGAAAGGGGGATGCAATATCATGGCAACAGGTACCGTTAAATGGTTCAGTGACGCCAAGGGATTTGGTTTCATCACACCTGATGATGGGGGTGATGACTTGTTCGCGCACTTTTCCGCAATCAACATGAGCGGCTTCAAGACCCTGAAAGAGGGCCAGAAGATCACCTTTGAAGTGACACAGGGGCCAAAAGGCAGGCAAGCCGCAAACATCCAGGCCGCTTGACAGAGTTGCGGTTATATCTATCGCCATGATCCAAACATATGAAGGAGAAATATCATGAATAACATTACCCGTTATAGCCCATTCAGAAGACTTGCACGTTTCGATCCGCTTTGGGACATGGACGATGTGTTCGACAGATTCATGATGCAGCCGGTTCTCCGTGAAAGCACGGAGATTGAGCCACAGATCAGGATGGACGTGAAGGAGTCGAACGGTGATTACAAGGTCAAGGCGGAAATCCCCGGCGTGAAGAAAGATGACATCCATGTCAGTATCGACGGCAACAGGGTTTCCATCAGTGCAGAAGTCAGAAAAGAGAAGGAGGAAAAAGAGGGCGAGAAGGTGATTCGAAGTGAACGCTGCTACGGCATGGCCTCACGCAGTTTCAGCTTGGCCGATGAAGTCGATCAAGCCAAGGTTCAGGCAAAATATACCGACGGTGTGCTTGAACTGACCTTGCCCAAGAAGTCCGGTGTACCCCGCAAGGAGGTACCCATATCTTAGAGGTGTTGCGCATGCAAATGCGTATGCGTACAACTTTGCGCCGGACTGTACGCTGATGGTTACTGGGCACTGATCGTTGAAATGGAATGAGTGAAGTGCACAATATTGATAAGTTTCGTGCACTTTCACCCAATAACAGATTCCGAACTGGTGGATCTACGTGGTGACGTAAACTGGTTATTCATTCACCATCAAAGGAGCAACCATATGGGACAAGCAAGAATATCGGAAGGTTATCGAAAAATTTCGAGGCACGATGAACTTTTCCAGGAACGCGAGCACGATGCCTATAAGGCCAAAGGCAAGCTAAAAGAGCCGGCCGCCTGCTCACAATGCGGTGCGGTCTTTCATCAGGGCCGATGGCAGTGGCTTGAGGCACCGGCAAACTCTCATCGGACGATATGTCCCGCCTGCCATCGCATTCACGATGATTTTCCGGCCGGCTTCCTTTCACTTAAAGGGGGATTCCTGCGCTCACATCGAGACGAGATCATGCACCTTGTCCGCAACTTGGAAAAGCAAGAACGTGAAGCACACCCGCTCAAGCGCATCATGGCGGTGGAGGAAAAAGAGGATGCAACGCTGGTGTCCACGACTGATATCCATCTTGCCCGTGGCATTGGCGAAGCGTTGCATCATGCGTATCAGGGCGAACTGGAATTTCACTACAATCCGGAGCAGTATCTGTTGCGCGTGAGCTGGACACGCTGATCCATTTGGGTTGGTCGCATTCAGAAATCGAACTGGCGATATCACACGGGTATCGTGAAACGTGAGGGGGGTCTGATCAGGCGTGATGCACGGCGGTTTGATGGCAAATCTGCGGTATATCTATGGAGAATATATCATGCGACAAGTTCAAGCCGGGCCATCAAGAAAATCCTTCGTCGGCAGCAACGATTATTTGCCGCCAGTAAATCGCGGTTCGCAAGGATATTTACCTGTCGCAACATTGAATGCGCTGGTAATGAGGTTGTTGCGTGCTATCGGATGTCCGCAGGTGAAGATCGAGCTGTGGAACGGACAGGAAATTTCCAGCGGAGAAAAGAACCTTTCGGCGAGCTTGCTCATCCGGGATATTGGCGCATTGATGAAACTGCTTATCGACCCCGAGCTTTATTTCGGCGAGTTGTATTCGGCTGGACGTATAGAGGTTCGGGGAAAACTGCTGGTATTTCTCGAGCTGGTGTATCGGACATGGCCATACCGCCAAGGACTGACAGTCAAAAAATTGCTGGCTCCATTTTATAACGCCCGTCGCCACAGCCTTCCGGGTTCACGCCGGAATATCCACCATCACTATGATATCGGCAATGATTTCTACAAGCTCTGGCTTGACGAGAGTATGGTCTATACCTGTGCGTATTTCCAGAATCCCGGGCTGAGTCTGGAAGATGCGCAGCTTGCAAAGATGGATCTTGTATGCCGCAAGCTACGTTTGCGGCCGGGGGAAACCGTAGTGGAGGCTGGGTGCGGCTGGGGATCTCTGGCGCTGTACATGGCCAAACATTTTGGCGTGACGGTGAAGGCCTACAACATATCCGGAGAGCAGGTCTCTTTAGCCCGACAGCGTGCACGCGCCGAAGGCCTGGCAGGGAAGGTGGAGTTTATCGAGGACGACTACCGCCATATGCGCGGAGATTTCGATGCTTTCGTTTCGGTTGGCATGCTCGAACATGTCGGGATTGGCCATTATCATGAGCTTGGAACCGTGATTAACCGTGTCCTCAAGGACAACGGACGCGGCTTGATCCATAGCATAGGCCTGAATTTTCCGAGACCGATGGACGCTTGGACAGAACGCCATATTTTTCCCGGTGCCAGCCCGCCCAGCCTGGCACAAATGATGCGAATCTTCGAGCCCTTCGATTTCTCGGTTCTCGATGTGGAAAATCTTCGGCTGCACTATGCCAGGACGTTGGAACACTGGCTGCAGCGCTACGAAGCGAATGTCGATTTCGTGACAGAGATGTTCGATCCGGAATTCGTTCGAGCATGGCGCCTGTACCTTGCCGGATCCCTGACGGCTTTCAAGACAGGAAGCATGCAATTGTTCCAGGTGGGTTTCGCTCGTTCAGGTCTTAACATGATCCCATGGACGAGGCAATACCTGTACGACTCCCGGAACAAGCTACTTGGGAAATCCGATGGAAAAATGTGATGCGCTCATCATCGGCGGCGGTCCTGCAGGTTCCAGTTGTGCCTGGCAGTTGCATCGACATAATCTGGACGTGATCGTGATGGACAAAGCGACCTTCCCGCGTGACAAGGTCTGTGCCGGCTGGATCACGCCGGCTGTAGCGCTGGCGCTGCATTTGGATATCGATGATTATGCCAGGCTGAATGTTCTGCAGACGATTTCGGCCTTTCACACCGGTTTGATCGATGGCGGGGAACTGGAGGTCCACTATCGGGACACGGTCAGCTACGGCATACGCCGCTGCGAGTTCGATGATTATCTGTTACATCGTTCGGGTGCACGTTTACTGCTGGGCCGGCCAATGGAATCTTTGGAAAAAGAGGGCAACAAGTGGATTGTCAATGATTCCATTCTTACACCTCTGATCGTAGGCGCCGGAGGACATTTCTGTCCGGTGGCCCGTTACATGGGTGCCAAACTCGGAGCAGGCGAACCGGTCATTGCAGCCAAGGAGATTGAGTTCGAGATGAGCCTTACGCAGCAGGATGCATGCATGGTACGGGGAGATACGCCCGAGCTGTATTTTTGTCGCGACCTCAAGGGTTACGGCTGGTGCTTCCGCAAAGGCGATTATCTGAATGTCGGACTGGGCCGAGAGGACTGCCATCTCCTTTCCGGTCAGATCGAGTATTTTTGCGATTTCCTCAAGCGGCGCGGCAGGATCCCCAAGGATATCCCGAATGATTTTCATGGACATGCTTATTTGCTTCATGGCCACGCCGCACGCAAACAGATCGACGACGGCATGCTGTTGGTTGGCGATGCGGCAGGGCTCGCCTACCCGCAGAGCGGTGAAGGGATACGGCCGGCGGTGGAGTCGGGTTTGATGGCCGCAGATGTCATCCTTAATGCACAGGGAGACTACAGTAAACGGAAGTTGCAGGATTACCCGGCTCGGCTGGGTATGCGCTTTGGTTTACCTGCTGTATCAGGAGGGGCAGGCCCTGCTCCTGTACGGAATTTTATTGCCCGCATGTTGCTGGGCAGCGAATGGTTCACCCGGCACGTCTTGCTGGAACGCTGGTTCCTGCATGCCAACCAAACCGCCATGCAAGCAGAATGAGATGCCGGGATTCTTATACCAACCTTTATAGGAGGGCATCAACATGCCTGTCAGTGAAATATGCAATCGCGAGGTCGTATATGCGCGACGAGACAATTCAACCCTTGAAGCAGCCAAGCTGATGCGCCAGCATCATGTCGGCGATCTGGTGGTCGTCGATGAAAACGAAGGAGTACAGATTCCGGTCGGCATCATCACCGACCGCGATCTGATTGTCGAAATCATGGCGCCGGAGCTCGATCCTGGTGCAATCACTGTGGGCGATGTAATGACGCCCGAACTGGCCCTGGTTAAAGAGGATGCCGGCTTGTACGAATCCATCCAGTATATGCGTGCGATCGGGGTGCGACGCTTGCCGGTGGTGAATAACAGCGGTGGACTGGTCGGCATTCTTACCCTCGATGATCTGCTGGAATTGCTTGCAGAGGAAATGTCCACTTTGGCCAAGCTCGTAAAGCACGAACAAAAAAAGGAAACGATCATCCGCCGTTAGCACGTCCGGAATTCAGGAGGAAATCATGCAGATCCCATTGCAGATAACTGTCCGCGGGACAGACCGCTCAGAAGCACTGGAAGCACACATTCGCGACAAGGTCGACAAGCTCGAAGAGTTCTTCGATCACATCATGTCTTGCCGCGTGGTTGTCGAATTGCCGCACAAGCACCAGCATCAGGGCAAACATTTCAATGTGCGCATTGATATAGGCGTGCCTGGCAGCGAGATCGTTGTCAACCGCGAACATTCAGAAGATGTATATGTGGCGTTGCGCGATGCGTTCGATGCAGCCCAGCGCAAGATCGAGGATTATGCGCGGAAACTCCGCGGAGACGTCAAGACACACGAGCCAAAAATGCGTGTGGGTGAAATTGTGGAAGAAATGTCAGAGGGAAACCGGTTTCAAATAGAAACTTGAACTTTTCCGAAGCGAGTTACAGGAATGACGTGCTGTATCTGCGCCGTCCCAAGGCACACGGCGACAATTGCAGGAATGTTCGATTGATCTGGATCATGGATAACAGAGCCCGGCATGTATTTCGGATATTGGCTGCAACCATTGGGATTGCACTGGCATACAGCTCGATTGCTGCGGCTAAGACCACCTTGCCACCTGACAATAAGGAGATCGCCGTCATGCCCATGACTATCACATCGCCTTCATTCAAGCATGATGGCGACATCCCGGTACGCCATACATGCGATGGACTGAATATTTCTCCAAAAATCGAATGGTCCGGCGTTCCAGCCGGAGCAAAAAGTCTGGTCTTGATCGTTGATGATCCGGATGCCCCTGACCCGGTTGCACCCAGAATGACTTGGGTACACTGGGTGGTGTACAACATTCCGGCAGATACCAATGGCTTGCCCGAGACATTCACAACCGAAGGTCTCCATTCGGGCACGATGCTGGGTTTTAACGATTGGAACCGTGCCGGCTACCAGGGCCCGTGCCCGCCTATAGGCAAGCACCGCTACTATTTCAAATTATATGCTCTGGATATCGTGCTGCCCGATCTGAAGAATCCTGAAAAGGCTGCTCTTGAAAAGGCCATGAAGAGCCATATCCTGGCACGCTCGGAATTGCTGGGACGTTACCAGCGGAAGTAGATTTTCATGGGTCGCTTTTGCGCGTTGAGTGCATTTCTGTTTTTCTGCTGTGCTTTCCACGTACAGGGCAGGGAGTTCAATGCGGAGCGGCATAGAATGGTGGAGGAGGTGTTGTCAGATGCTG
>QJWF01000054.1 GCA_003235435.1 Nitrosomonadales bacterium | reverse complement strand
TTTCGCCAGGGCCGCAGCCTGGCCTTTTTGCAATGCTTTGCGTATGTAATTTACGACATGCCAACGCTCGGTCGGTGACAGATCATTGGCATAGGAAGGCATAACCGCGCCGCCAAGCGTCATGTATCCGAATATGTAACCATCCGGATATTCCTTTGGATTCCAACTGTGCATGTCGTTGCTCAATGTCAGATTCCAGGGCTTCATGATCAGCTTCGCGCCGACCAAGCCGTCACCCGTTCCGGACTGACCATGGCATGGAGTGCAATATATCCCGAACAAACGGCCCCCGATGGCAACGGATTTGCTGTCTGCCTGAACAGGATTGACCATGTTTCTTGCAGCTTCCTGATCCTTGACCATAACGGTCGTGCCGGCAACCGGTACTGAGCGGCGAGGAAACGGCTTCATGCCAGGGTTTGCCGGATCAATGCTTTCTTGTGGCTTGATGCTGACCTGGTTGGCCATATCGTCCGACCATGGCCAAGCTTGCGCCATCGATGGCGCCAGCAACAAAGCAATTATCAAGAATATATATCTCATCTTCCGGCCTCTTCCTGTATTTCCAATGCATGATGTTTGGTGAAAATCGCCTTAAGCGTATTCGCGGCGCTCTCATCGGATTTCACCAGGATACCAATCTGATCCTCAGATACATTCGCACTGTACAGCGGAGAACGCCTGGCAGGCAGGCCGGCACAAATCAGGAAACCCAGCACGGTGATGAATACCCCACCGAGGATGAACATTTCATATGTCAGCACAAAATTGGGCGGGAACGGTACGATTGGTTTACCTCCTTTGAATTGCGCATAAAAGTTTCCTTGTGCCGCGGAAATCAGAAAAAATCCCAGCAGGCCGCCCATCAATGCTCCGCCCAGCGTGAACCACTGTACGCGAACGGGTTTGTCTCCGAGGAACTCCTCGACCTCCGGGTGCTCGATCGGCGATTTCACGATCAGGTCTTTATCGACATCAAAGCCCTTGATTTGAGTACTGCGCAACTCCTCAACAACCGCTTCGGCTTCATTGAAGTTGCTGTACAACGCGAGTAAATGACGTTGGCTCATTTAGTGTGCTCCCTTTCCTGCAGCAGCGAATTTTCCGGTTTCTTCCAGTCTCTTGGATTCCTGGCTGCGGTGATAAACCATTTCCTTGACCTCATACATGGACACCGACGGGAACACCTTGCAGAACACCATGAACAGCAGGGTGAACCAGCCAAAACTGCCAAACACCATGCCCCACTGGACAAAGGACGGCCATTGGTCGTGATCCCATGTCCAGGGATAGATGCCATGCGAGAAAGTGGGTGCAACGATCATCCAGCGTTCCAGCCACATACCCAGATTCAATAGCAGCGATACCGCAAACAGCACCGGAATGTTGGTTTGGATTCGCTTGAAAGCCAGAGTCAGTGGCACCACCGAACCGCAGAATATCATTCCCCACCAGAACGGCGCATAAGTGCCGCTGGCTTTCTGGATCAGCACGTCCTTGGAAGCCTGATCGTGGCTGTACCAGACGGAAGCAAATTCCACTGCATTCAGGTAAGTCCAAACCATCGCGATCGCAAATGTCAACCTCACGATCTTCTTCAGGATAGGAAGCGTCATGTATTCTTCGAACCTGAACACGTAGCGCAGGATGATGAACAGCGTGATAATCGCTGCACATCCAGAATACAGCGCACCCGCAACAAAGTATGGCGGGAATGAGGTGATGTGCCAGCCTGGTTGCTGAGACATCCCGAAGTCGGAAGCCACGATGGAATGTACCGACACTGCCAGCGGGATCAGAAAGCAGGCTACGGTCAAGTAAGTGACGCGGAAATTGCGCCACTGGCGATCGGTGCCTTCCCAGCCTAGCGACAGCAAGGTATACAACTTCTTGCGCCAGCCTTCATGCATCCGGTCGCGACAGATCGCCAGATCCGGAATCATGCCTACATACAGGAATATGATCGATGAACTCAGATAGGTAAAGATCGCCATTGCATCCCACAGCAATGGAGACTGGAAATTCGGCCATGCGCCGCGCTCGTTCGGATAGGGCAATGCATAGTAGATCTGCCACACGCGACCCAGGTGAACAGCCACAAACAGGCCGGCAGTCATCAATGAGAAAGTTGTCATCGCCTCGGCAAATCGATAAATCGGTTTGCGCCAATCGGCGTGCATCAAATGCAGGATCGCCGACAGCAGGGTTCCAGAGTGGCTCATGCCGATCCAGAAGATGAAGCTGGCAATATACAGGCCCCACATATGCGGGTTATCCATGTTCGAAACGCCCATACCGACATTGTATTGATATACCTCGCAACCCAGCGCGACACCGAGCATGGCAATCGCGACAAACAATATCACCCAATACAGTTTTCTGGGATTTTCCAAACTCTTGAGTACGTCCTGGTTGATCTTCGCCCAGGCGATGTCTTCGCGGATATCTTTCATTGTTATTTCCTAAAGAAATTACAGTAATTTGTTTGTCTAGATTGCACTTTCACGGACACGCTCCAGATACATCACCGAAGGATAGGGGCGCATGTTTTCCAGGATGCGGTAGCCGCGCAACTCGCTGGGTTCCTCGTGGTCATCCTTGGCCTGCTTGTCCTTGTCGAGTTCAACCTGCTGGGCACGCCATTGCCTGTGCACCCTGGATTCCTGATCAACCAGGTTTCCGAATGAAATGGCACTGGTTGGACAGGCTTGCTGACAGGCGGTTTGCACCTCGCCATCGTGAACCAAACGGCCCTCGCTTTTTGCAGTCACTTCCGCGGCACGCAAACGCTGCACACAGAAAGTGCATTTTTCCATCACACCCTTGCCACGCACCGTCACATCCGGATTCAGTTGCTGGACCATCTCGGCCGGCCAGACATTATCCGTGGTCGGATAATTGAACCAGTTGAAGTATCGGACTTTGTACGGACAGTTGGCCGAGCAATAACGCGAGCCTATGCAGCGATTGTAGATCTGCGAGTTCAGTCCGTCCTCCGTATGGTTGGTCGCGCCCACCGGGCATACCGTTTCGCATGGCGCTGCTTCACACTGCTGGCACATCATCGGCAGGAATTGTGCGCCCTGATCCGGAAATTCCCTCCCCCCTTCTTCGCCGACATCCTCATCCCAGTAATGCTCTATGCGCATCCAGTGCATTACCTGGCCATGCGCGTATTTTTCCTTGCCCACCACCGGCAAATTGTTCTCCGCATAACAGGCCACGCTGCAGGCGTTGCAACCGGAGCAGGCATCCAGGTCGATGCTCATCGCCCATTTGTATGGGTCATGCGGCTTGTCGTCGACCGGGTGGGTATGACGGAATTTGGACCAATTCTCCAATAGATTGCTGATCGACATACCTCAAACCTCCTTCGTAAGATCTACATTATCCGTATATACGCGCCCGGCAATCTTCTCGCGAATCTGCTTGGCACCTGCGGCACTTTCATCCTTGACGACTATGACACGCTGTCCGGTCTTGCTGACCTTTACGCGGGTTTCATGCATCGCCAGTTCGCCAGTTTCCCTGTCGAACACCGCATCCATGATCTTCAACGGGTTTACGCCGTAACCCTTGGCATAACGGCCCATTGCCTCGTGGCCCTGCCCGATCGGAACGGAGATCGCATCCGGGTGTATTCCGGGAAACAGATAGGCTTGTGTCTTTATAGAACCTATCCTGGAAGTGATTTCAACGATATCGCCCTCCACAATCCCGAGTTCCGCGGCCTTCTTGGGATGGATCTCCATCCAGGAATCCCAAACGATGGTGGTCAGCGGGTCGGGTGATTCCTGCAACCATGGTTGATTGGTATGGCGGCCATCGCGCAGGCTGATGTTGACGCTGGGGATCAGTTGCAATGGATATTGTTCGTCTATTTCAGCCGGGGCAGGCAGCTTCAAGCCCGATATACCGGCCTTGCCGGACAACGCAGCAGTCGTGCCCACCAGCTTGATGATGCCCTTGGTCAGCGTTTCGTTCCAGAAAGCATCCTCATCCATGGCATGGCCGCCTAATGCAGCCTTGTTCTGAACAAGCGCCGAGCGAAGGTAGGCATAAAAATCTTCGTAATTCTTGTACTCTTCCGCGCGGCTCTGCTTCAGCAAAGCAAGCAATATGTCGCCTATGCTCCGGGTATTGGGATGCACATTTTCCATAAGCGGCTGCAGTATGTTGATCTGCGCACCTTCCGCCATGTATTCTGGAACCTGTGTGCCCCAGTCTTCCAAAGCTGATTCCAGAGGCAGAACCAAATCGGCCTGCAATGCAGTCTCATCCATATAGTGGGCGAATGCCACTTTGAAACCCGCCTTCGCCATATTGTCCTTGAATTTCATCGCTCCCGGCGCAGTGAACACGGGATTGGCTGCGTAATTGAACAGAACTTTGTACTTGCCTTCTGCCAATCCGTCATTCAGCGACTTGAGTGCAGCAGTATTGCCTTTTGCCGGTGCCATTTGAGGAAACGGAACGGCAGCCGATGCCTCAACAGTCTTGCCGACATTGCCCAGCACATGGTTGAGCAAATTGATCGCTGCGGCGTTCTGCGATCCATGCGCGTATCCTTCCGCGGCACCTCCAGCCAGCACCAGACTCGGCGAGCGCAATTTCAGAATGGCTGCAATCTTGTCGATGTGTCCGGGCGGGACGCCAGTTTCTTTGCTGACACGCGCTTTGTCGTAGCCTTTTACCGCAGCTGCGATATCGCCTGTGGCGATACCGAGCGCGTTGATGATACCCAGCGCCAGGATGCCTTCTGTACCCGGGCGTATGGGCACCCAGCGATCTGCATTGGCGCCGGTCAATGTCATTTTCGGTTCCACCTGGATCAACACGCCGCGTTGTCCATCCACACCCTTGCGGAACTGGGCATATTGCTGGGAGAAATGCACAGGCGACACCCATGCGCCGAGAAAGTCGGCGCCGAAAGACAGCACCACCTTGGCTTTGCTAATGTTATAGCGCGGCATTTCAACGCCGTAGGCCTTTTTGTTTGCAGCGCGCACCACACCAGGCGCAAGCGCTTCATACACAAAATGATTCTTGCTTCCAAGGCTGGACAGATAGTTGCCCAGCAACACTTTGAGATGGCCGCTCACCACGCCGCTCAGAAAAGCGATCTCTTCCCCACTCACCCCTTTGAGTTTTTCGGAGATCAGCGCATAGGCTTTTTCCCAGGTGATGGTCTCTCCACTACCTCCGTTTCTCAGCAATGGCTCGCGCAGACGATCAGGATTGTAATGATGCTGCACGCCTGCCTGACCCAACCCGCACATCTTGCCGCGATTGATCGCTGATGCGGGATTGCCTTCCAGCTTCAACACGCGGCCTTCGCGTACTTTGCCATTGATGCTGCAACCGGCATCGCATTGGGCGCATGAGGAATTGTAATATACCCCGACACCCGGAATCTGATAGTCGACAGCCTCCACATAGGAGACCAGGGTTTCCTTGCCGTCCTCGATGGAAGTGTTACCGCAACCGCTCAACGCAACTGCGGCGCCACTCCAGCCCATCACCTTCAGAAAATCACGCCGATCAAAACCACTATCCATCATCAAAACCTCTCTGGAAAATTCTTGTTAAAGCTGTACCCGCTTATTTATGGCAACGCCAGCAATCATTCGGGCCTTTCGCCTTGAGTACGCCAGCCGAGGCATCCTCCACCTCCGGTTTATAGAAGGTATACCAGTAAGCCTGGGTGCCGATCGGAGTACCTCCTTCCGCTACCACCGTATGATCCTTCTGATGGCAACTGGCACACCAGCCCATGGTCAAACCCTTGCTGCGGCGCGCGACGGTCATTTCTTTCACGTTTCCGTGGCAATAACCGCATACTTCCTGAAATGGACGGTTTTGCTGTTCAATGAAACGCTTGATGTGGCGCTCGTGATTGAAGCGGACAAAATCCGGAAGATCGTGCACCTTCTTCCAGGGAACAGCTTTCTTCGCCTCCCAGTATTCGAACAGCTTTTTTATGCGCGGCGTCTCGCGCACTGATTCGATGCTCTGGTGGCAACCGATGCATTTCTGCAGCGGAGGAATCCCGGCCACTGCACTGCGTCTGGCGTAGGTATGGCAATACATGCAATTGATCTGCATGCCGCCCTTGTCGGCATCACCAGCATGACGATTATGGGGAAATTCGATGGGTTGCTCTACGAGAGGACCTAAACTATCCTCGGTCATTGGCACGGACTGCTGGGACTCGGCTGCATAAATGCTGAAAGCAGCAAACAATCCCGTCAGTAAGACGGTTATTCGTAAGAAACGGTGCATCGTAAGGACTCCCCCCGGCAAACAAACGATCCCATGCCGGATTCTCACAGGCATGATTGAACAGATAAAACGGATTATTTTAATGCGGTGTGCCGCGATAATAATTATTATTCTGTTATTGTTTTAGTTTCCGCCTGAATGAGCTCGGCACGGCTACACGGACGAATAATGTCTAGTCTGAAAAATAAAGTCAACACTGTTTATCATTGTTTAGCCCAAAACCAAGGGAAAAAGTTATATGCCGCATGGAATTACAGCAATTGCTTATATGCACTTTATAAACTTGAACATCGATATGAGACACCATGAATGAAGAGCAGGCAGTATTGGATTTTTTTGCAAAAAAAGAAAATCTGCCGCTGGGTCTCTCTGTCGCCGAGCAGATGGACCGCATCCGCGCGCAGATGAACAATGTCTTCTGGCAGGAACTACTGCATCGAATCAACACGCTAATCGAACAAGAATGCCTGTCTTGGAAAGCTGAGCCAACCGAAGACAGGAATGCACCGGACATACTGGTCGGACTGTATTGCACCCCGAGAGCAGAACAGCCGCTTTGTCTGCGCCCGATGGCAGAGCAACAATACCTTGGCGGTGTATGGCGGATTTATTTCGGGCTGATGTGGAGCACCGCCCCTGCTCCGGAGCAACTTGGGCTTCCTGACGTGGCGAGATTGAAGGTATCGCTGCAGAACGCCAGATTCAAGGCCAATGAAAATTTTCTGGCCTGGCAGTGGACAAAGCTCTATCCGCGCAGCCGCGACTTCCTGATGCGTTTCTCGCTGCAAACCGACAAACTGCTGGATGACGCGGAAGAAATCCTGAAACCCTTCCTGATAGAACGGCGCGACTTGCTGGAACAAGCCAATTCCGCACTTCAAGCAGCACCGCGCAGCATTGCAATTTCGCTGAATCGGCTGCGCAGCAAGCGTATAAGATAATTAACGGTATTGTTATTCATAAAATCAGCAGTGGCCTCACGGGGGAGTGAAATGAGGAGTTTGCAACGCGCCTGTAGAAACTGTACAGCATAGTTTCCTCACGCCGGCACACAGTCTCACGTGCAACGCCGGAACTGGAATCCGAATTTTCGCGGGCCGACGTCAAGGGAACCATTCAGGAGATGTAATTATTTCAACGCGCCGCTGGAATACAACCACGAAAGTAATGGTTTCTACTGTGGCACAAAGGGCAGAAGGAACTTTGAGTGTGCGCAACATGGTTCGCACACAATTACAAATAAACCGGAAAAAGGCGTTATACCGGATTATCCTGATCGAAAAATCGATGCTCTAAACCGAAATGCATGGCCAGATGTTCGCCCAGCGCGCGGATGCCGAGGCGTTCGGTGGCATGGTGCCCTGCTGCGATGAAGGCCACGCCGGTTTCGTTGGCCAGATGAAAGTTCTGCTCTGAAATCTCCCCGGTGATATAAGCATCCACACCCTCAGCTATGGCCGCCTCGAAATAGCCTTGGGCGCCTCCGCTGCACCATGCCACCTTGCTGATCATCTTGCCTCCTTCACCGATGACTTGCGGTTTACGCCGCAAGTCATGCTCAAGCTGCAACGCAAACTTGGCAAGACCTTGTGGTTGTTCCAGCGTGCCCCGGCATGCAATATCCTGCTCACCGAACCTGCCCTGTTCCACCAACCCAAGTAACTTCCCGAGCTGTGCGTTGTTGCCCAGTTCGGCATGCGCATCGAGCGGCAGGTGGTAAGCTAGCAAACTGATGTCGCTACGCAACAACCGTGCGATGCGTTTTTTCCTGACGCCGACGATGGTAGCATCCTCATTGCGCCAGAAATAACCGTGATGCACAAGAATCGCGTCCGCGCCCCATTCGATGGCCTCTTCCAGCACCTGCCGGGAAGCCGTCACCGCGGTAGCGAT
>QJWF01000107.1 GCA_003235435.1 Nitrosomonadales bacterium | reverse complement strand
CAGGAAGCGGAGGGAAGGTCCTTGCGGGTGTAGCCGACTTCCGCGAGTACCTTGTCCGTGGTTTGGAAATGGCATTTAGCGGTATCGAGCAGGATACCCGGTCCTTTGTCTGCAACCAGTTTTTCGGCCTCCCTGCGTACTTTGTCCGACGCGCCCTTTGGCACTTCGATGCCATACTCCTTGCCCATTTTCCGCAGGGCGTATACGAAGCCGGCCCTTGCAAGGATAGAGGCTGCCGCTACAGCGGGGTCGGATTCTGCCTTGGTGCGCTGGTCAAGTTTGATTTGTTTGCCTTTATCCATGAGCGCGCGTTCGATTTGATGGGTGGGTCCAAATTTATCCGACAGCGCGCGCGGACAGTCGGGCACCTTGTCAAGCAGGTTTTCAATGGCGCGTGCATGACCCCATGCCAGCATCTTGTTGACATTGCGGACTTTCGTATACATCCGGTTGTAGGATCGCGGACCGATGGTGACCATGGCACATCGGTCGCCAAGCAGTTTGCGGATGTCGCGGGCCATATTCAGTGCGACATTGTCCGAGGAGATCTTTTTACTGTCCCTGACGCCCATTTCACGAAGCTTGTTGACCAGCTCTTCATCCACGTATGCCGAAGCGATGACAAGCGGCCCGAAAAAATCCCCCTTTCCGCTCTCATCGATGCCCATATGGGGCTGGTATGCTTCAGGGTCGTGGAAGTCCTCATAGCCGACCTTTGCCTCCTTGAGAATTTCAGGTTCCAGCGTAAATGTGACCCACTCCCGGGCGGCCTTGCCCTGGACGAGCAACTTTCCGGATGTATACAGGTTGATGCGGCAGTCCGGAATGGCTACGGCTATCTGTGTGTAAGGCACTTTTTCAGCCCGGTATTTTGGGTTTTTAAGCAGGACGAGCAGCTCTCGCTGCTGTTCAGAGGTCAGTTTATAGGTGAAAGCGTTCGTATTCATTGATGATCCATTGTAAAAACGTGAAATGTTCATACCAGAAATGAGGGATTGGACAAAGACGCATTTCAGTTGATAATCGTCGAGGTGAGTGTTGCGGTTCAAAGTCTGTATTTTTAGCGTTGTCTTTTTCGTGCTGACCTTGTCTGTATTCGCCGGAGTGGAAGAAGGCTCTTCAGATGGGCAGATCGTACCCACCCATGCGGATGCGGCATTCATTATTGCCAAGTATTCAGGTTTGTTCGATCGCTATGTTTCTCATGATGCTTCTCTCAATGAATGTGTCGTTTTCTTAAACGATCATGGTGTGTACTTCGGTTTGCTGGAAGTGCTCAGCGGCAAGGAATTCACCCTCAAGGACTGCGCTCGGGTCATGGGGCAGATCCGTCTGGTCTTTTCCGGCGAGGCCGAATATGTCGGCGGTAAAGTAAAGTTGCCAAAAGACATTGATTCATGGGAAACGTTTTGTATTATGAATGAGATTAGATTTGTTGAGGCATACGAGGCTATCAGAACCGCAGTACGTAAGACGGGTGAGATAGGCCGGTAGTTTAACTTGCATTCTAAAGAATGACTTGGTTCTTTTAACAGCAAATACCGAGAGGGGTAAAGTGTATGAATAGGTATCGTTGTATCATGGGGTTGATGGTGGGTTTGATGGTGTTCTGCGGTTCGACCCGAGAAGGTATTGCTCAATCGATGCTCGCCGATGAAACGCTGGCCTCGGTTGCGATGGCTGAATCGGCTGTTGCGGATGCAAAAGCCGCGATTAAGAGGGGCAAGGAGTTGGTCGGTCTGATTCCCGAGGATTCCCCGATGCTTCCCGAGGTCGCGCAAATGCTCAAGCAGGTGTCCATGAATTGGAAGCTTGCTGTTGAATCAATTGAAAACGCGAACGAAAGCGCAGCGAAGATTGCCTCGACGGCGAGTCAAGAGCTGGCTGATGATTACGCCTTACTCGCGAAAGTAAATTCGACCGTTGCGGTTTCCGGCGCAGATGTCGTTGAAATCGGCATGGCATACGTAGAGGCAGTGGCCACCGACAATACAGAATCACTGGACATCATCCGAATCGCGATGAAGGACGCCTTGTCCGGTGCATCGCAGGTGAAGGCCAGTTGTGACAAGGTCAAGAAACTGATTTCTCAAAAATATTCTAAATAATAAGGAGTCGGAAATGAAAGTAATCCAATTAAAACATGCAGCATTGGCGGGTATTTTGGCACTGGGCCTTTCGACTCAATCTTTTGCGGTGGATGTCGCCGAAGCAACCAGCGTATTGGCGGATTTGCAGGCCTTGGCTGTGAAGGCGCAGAAAATAATCACCGATGGAGCGGTTGCCAAGGACCTTGATGCTATTGCAGAGGGTCAAAAGCGTTCGGCGGCAATCGATGAAGCGATTAATGCAGGACTTGAAGCGTTAGCGGACATGGAGCAGGCGGTTGCTGTTGGTGATGAAGCCGCTGCACAAGCCGCCGAGGATGCTTTGGCTGCGGCTCTCAGTCAGGCAAAGGATGCGCTCTCGGGCATCCTGCCGGAAGAAACAGCAGCGGCAG
>QJWF01000171.1 GCA_003235435.1 Nitrosomonadales bacterium | reverse complement strand
TATGAAGATGTTGCTCGCACATGGCGTATTGCATGGCGACGCGCTTACCATCACCGGCCAGACGATCGCGGAAGTATTGAAAGACATCCCGGAGGAACCTCGCGAGGATCAGGATGTGATCCATCCTTGGGATACTCCTGTCTACGGGCAGGGGCATCTGGCGATTCTGAAAGGAAATCTGGCTGTAGAAGGCGCTGTCGCAAAGATCACGGGCATCAAGTTGCACAAGATCACCGGGCCGGCACGGGTATTCGAATCCGAAGAAGACTGCATGAGCGCGATACTCGACAACAAGATCAATGCTGGCGATGTGATCATCATTCGTTACGAAGGTCCCAGGGGAGGGCCCGGCATGCGCGAGATGTTGTCTCCGACCTCGGCGATCGTGGGTGCAGGGCTGGGAGATTCAGTCGGGCTGATCACCGATGGGAGATTCTCCGGCGGTACCTACGGCATGGTTGTCGGGCACGTTGCACCTGAAGCAGCGGTTGGAGGAAATATCGCCCTGGTGAAGGAAGGTGATTCGATCACTATCGATGCCGATGCACGTTTGCTGCAACTCAATGTCGACGATGTCGAACTCAAGCGGCGTCGTGACGCCTGGCAACCACCCGAACCGCGTTATACCCGGGGCGTGCTGGCGAAATATGCCAGGCTGGTGTCCACGGCGAGCAAGGGTGCGGTAACGGATTGACAAGATGTTGAAAAACCACTGCGCTCGGCATAACTGTGTTGCTCAAGGGCTAAAAATGCTCATTTACTTACGTGTAAACTCCGCTTTTTCGCCCCTTCGCGCCTTGTTCTGCCGTCGCTCGCGACGTTTTTTAACACCTTGTTAAAGATTTTTTGAATATTTTATTGGAGCTTTGAAGATGTCAGAAATTACTGCAAGCATGGTCAAGGAGCTGCGCGAGGCGACCGGTCTCGGCATGATGGAGTGCAAGAAGGCGCTGGTTGAAGCCAAGGGAGACTTCAAGGCAGCTGAAGAACATTTGCGCATCAAGAGCGGCGCCAAGGCCAGCAAGGCCGCGTCGCGAGTGACTGCCGAAGGCGTGGTCAGCACTTTCATCTCGCCGGATGGCAAAACCGGTTCGGTTGTGGAAGTGAATTGCGAGACCGACTTCGTGGCGAAGAACGATGATTTCAAGATCTTCGCGAAGAATGTCGCGGAAACCGTCGCGAACAACGATCCCGCGGATATCGCTGCATTGTCCGGCATGAAGCTGGCCAATGGCGCGGACACTGTGGAAGAAGCGCGAAAGTCGCTTGTGATGAAGCTCGGAGAGAATGTCAGCATCCGCCGTTTCGACCGTTATGCGACCGGCACCGGCAAATTGTCAAGCTATCTCCACGGCAGCAAAATCGGCGTGTTGCTGGATTTCACCGGGGGTGATGCGGAACTTGGCAAAGACCTTTGCATGCATATCGCTGCCAGCAAACCCAAATCTGTCGATGCTTCCGGCGTGAATCCTGTTGAAATAGAAACCGAGCGGCGTATCGCGATCGAGAAGGCGCGCGAAGCAGGAAAGCCGGAGGCGATGCTGGAAAAGATCGCTGAAGGCACGGTGCAGAAATTCCTCAAGGAAGTGACTTTGCTGGGCCAGGTTTTCGTCAAGGCGGAAGACGGCAAGCAGACCATAGAGCAATTGCTGAAGAGCAAGGGAGCGACAGTCACTGCATTCCAGATGTATGTGGTGGGTGAGGGTATCGAGAAGAAAGTCGAGGACTATGCGGCTGAAGTGGCTGCTGCGGTAGCCGCTGCACAGGGTTAGGCTTAATGAAATCGCCCGCCTACAAGCGTATCATGCTCAAGTTGAGCGGCGAAGCCCTGATGGGCGATGACAGTTATGGCATCAATCGCGAAGTGATCGAGCGTATTGTTGCGGAAATCGCGGAAGTCGTTGGACTAGGGGTTCAGGTGGCAATCGTGATCGGTGGCGGGAATATCTTTCGCGGTGTTGCTCCAGCAGCTGCGGGCATGGACAGGGCTACTGCAGATTACATGGGCATGCTTGCCACGGTGATGAATTCGATGGCTTTGCAGGATGCGATGACACGCGGGGGACTGGATAGCCGCGTGCAGTCGGCATTGAACCTGGAGCAGGTCGCCGAACCATTTATCCGCGGCAAAGCCCTGCGCTACCTGGAAGATGGCAAGGTGGTCATATTCGCCGCAGGTATCGGCAGTCCTTTCTTTACCACAGACACTGCAGCCGCGTTGCGCGGCGTGGAAATGTCTGCCGAAGTGGTTATAAAAGCGACCAAAGTCGATGGAGTATATACGGCCGATCCCAAAAGGGATCCCGGAGCGACACGCTATCAAAGCCTGAGTTTTGACGAGGCGATCAGCAAGAATCTCAAGGTGATGGATTCAACGGCATTGACGCTTTGCCGCGATCAGAAATTGCCGATCATCGTGTTCAGCATATTCAAACCCGGCGCACTGAAACGTGTGGTGCTGGGTGATGGCGAGGGTACATTGGTGCGTGTGGATTAGGGAGTTG
>QJWF01000180.1 GCA_003235435.1 Nitrosomonadales bacterium | reverse complement strand
CCGGATAGGCTGGTCCAGGTGGTTTTCAAAACGGAGATCCCGGTTGGTGACTATCCCGACCAGTTTCTTGCCTTGCACAACCGGCAGCCCGGATATCTTGTGGTGACGGGTCAAATCCAGCACATTGCGCACCGTCATGTCCGGTGTGATGGTAATTGGATCCTTGACCACACCGCTTTCAAAACGCTTAACTTTTGCCACCTTCGCAGCCTGGGCTTTGGCAGACATGTTCTTGTGCAGGATGCCGATCCCGCCTTCCTGGGCCAGTGCGATCGCAAGACGGGATTCGGTCACGGTATCCATCGCGGCGGATAGTAGCGGGATATTCAGGCTTATGTTGCGGGTAAGCTGGGTGCGCAGACTGACATCTCGCGGCAGCACATTTGAATAAGCGGGGACGAGAAGAACGTCGTCAAAGGTCAGAGCTTTTTGGATGTTGCTCATAGTGTGCGGCCCTCGGCAAAGCGGGCATTATACGCATGCAGCCGAGGCCAGTAAATCAACACTCATCAAACGGGCCGTAAAGCACGTATATTTTCGGCCCTTTTGGGAATTAGAGAAAACCAGACATTGGCTAGAGTGCTGTTTCGTCGGTTTCTCCGGTGCGTATGCGTATAACCTGCTCCACCGGCGTGACGAATATCTTTCCGTCGCCGATCTTGCCGGTATGCGCCGATTTGATGATCGCTTCAACCGCCCTATCCAGCAATTCGGATGGCACAACAACCTCCAACTTGACTTTTGGAAGGAAATCCACAACATATTCGGCACCGCGATACAGCTCGGTATGGCCTTTTTGCCTACCGAATCCCTTCACCTCGGTTACTGTCAATCCGCTGACACCGACTTCGGAAAGTCCTTCACGTACTTCATCCAGCTTGAATGGCTTGATTATCGCCTCGATTTTCTTCATGTTGCGCTCCCGTGTGCATGATTTGAACAGTTATTCCGGTTCTGTATTGCATTTATTGTAACAACAGGAATGACTTATGGCTTGCCGCCGGACAGCAAAGCGACGATTTCCTTGTGCTTGTTTTTCCTTGCCAGGTCCAGCGCAGTCGTCCCATCCCTGTATTTCTTCCTGAAGTCTGCACCCTTGCTCAGGAGCAATTTTACCTCGGGCAAATGCCCATTGGCGGCTGCCTTGTGCAGCGATGTCCATCCGTCATTGGAAGCTGCGTTCACGTCGGCACCATTTTCTATAAGCATGTGACTCACAGACAAATGGCCGCGTGTTGCGGCCTGCATCAGCGCTGTCCAGCCATGGTTGCTGCACGCATTGACATTGGCATGTTTGTCCAATAACAGTTTCACGACTTTGGCAAAACCGTTGAATGCCGCCCAGTGCAGCGGGCAATATCCCGCACCATCCCGGTGATGGATATTTGCGCCGCTTTTTATCAGCAGCTCCGCCATTTGCTCGTCTCCGTTAAAGGATGAGATCATCAAAGGCGTCCAGAGCCGTTCATCACAAGTATCCACCTCAACACCGGCGCTCAGGAACAATGCAATTGCTTCGCGCTTCCCCGACTCGGCAGCCTTGATAAAGCCTTGCGGCGAAAACTCCACGCCCTGCTGTTCTATCTGGTCCCTGAGCTTTTCTGAAACGTGTCCCCAGGGGTCATCGACAGTTTTGCGTCCGCTTTGGCGGGAATGCACCATACTCAGGTAAATGATGTCGGATGCCACATCCGGGGGAAAACCTTGCCGGTCGGAGCGCTTGGTGACCATCAACTCAGAAAACAATGCGTCGATCTCCGGCGTATCCCACAATGACATTATCTGGGAAAATACGCGCGGAAACTGTTTCTCCAAGGCATGGGGATAGTTCTGCTTGCGGTTGTTAAGAATTCGTAACAGCTTTTCATCCATAGTCGGTAGTTCTGAAATTAATTAAACGACTGCCTAAACCCATCAGCATCGCTAGGTTCTGTCAGGGGCGCAACATAGCAAACTTCCTCCCGGGAGCAAAGCCGTAATAGAGGCATAATTACTCCAGTTTTTGATAACTGACAGCCAGCACTTCAAGCTCGCTTGAACCTTTTGGAGTGCGCAGGATTGCCATATCGCCCACGTGCAATTTGAGCAAAGCCTTTGCCAAGGGTGAAACCCAGCTGATATGGCCTCGAGCCGCATCCGCTTCGTCTACACCGACTATGCAGTAGCTGTTCCGGCATCCTGTATCGTCGCATACCGTCACGGTAGCGCCGAAAAACACTTGGTCGCACTCCCCGCGACGGACCGGATCGACCACTTCAGCCAGCTCCAGACGCTTGCGCAGGGAACGGACACGCCGGTCGATCTCGCGAAGCCGCTTCTTGCCGTAGATATAGTCGCCATTTTCCGAGCGATCCCCGTTGGATGCCGCCCACGCGACAGTTTTTACCAGCTCGGGACGCTCCACCTTCCAAAGCAACTCTAGCTCATCCTGCAGTTTGCGGTATCCGTCCGGGGTGATGTAATTCCTGACTCCTGCCGGTAACTGGGCAAAGGAATCGACTTCATCATCA
>QJWF01000064.1 GCA_003235435.1 Nitrosomonadales bacterium | reverse complement strand
AACCCCCAGAAACTGGTGGTAGCAAACACACCGAGATAGCACAGTGCGCTCAAGGTAGCTGCGATCTGGACTACCCTCTGTCTTTTCCCGGTATGGTCGGCGACCCAGCCCCAGATGTTGGGCGAAATCATGCGCATCACCGGCTGGATCGACAGCAGGATGGCGATGTCGATCGCATCGAAATGGATGGATTTCAGATACAGGCTCCAGTAGGGAGAGAACATCCCCACGAAGGCGTAATAGAAAAAGTAGAAACCGGCGATGTGCCAGTGTTGGTTTGAGGTGGGCATGTATTAACGGCTTCTGTTCATGGCGCATTATGTCATGCAGAAAAATAATTTCGAAATTGCCCTTGAAATGCAAGACTTCGCCCCCAGTAACCTTTGGTCGAAAACTGGAGAGCAGCATGGAACAAAACGAGAACACCCAGCAAATCGAACAACTCGAGCAACAGGGAGCCGAGGCAAGCGCCGTAACTCCCGAAGTACAGCCAACAGAGTCGATACCCAGCCTGGAAGATATGCTCAAGGAAGCTGAACGCAAGGCCCAGGAACACTATGATGCATGGATGTATGCCAAGGCCGAGGGAGAGAATATCCGCAGACGCGCCGCCGAGGATGTCAGCAAGGCGCACAAATTCGCCGTGGAGCGTTTCTCCAACGAGATGCTGGCGGTCAAGGACAGCCTGGAAGCTGGCCTGGCAGTAAAAGAGGCGACTGTGGAAAGCTTCAAGAGCGGTATGGAACTGACGTTGAAGCAGCTTTCCACCGTTTTCGAAAAATTCAACATCAAGGAAATAAACCCTGTCGGCGAAAAGTTCGATGCCCACCAGCATCAGGCGATCGGCATGGCAGACAGCGACCAGCCGGCCAATACCGTGGTCAGCGTGATGCAAAAAGGTTATGCGCTGAATGAACGCGTGCTGCGCCCGGCAATGGTGATGGTGGCAAAAGCGAAAGAATAACCTGCCTGGCAAATCATCCGCGGCGCTGCGTGCACGGCATTGAATCGGATCGGGCACTTGAAATACCGCTTCACGCCCTCAGTTATGCGACAAGAGATTTTTGGATTCAACAATTTACGAAAGGAAACATCATGGGAAAAATCATCGGCATCGACCTGGGTACGACAAATTCCTGCGTGGCGATTATGGAGAACGGCAAAACCAAGGTGATCGAAAACGCCGAGGGCGCCCGCACGACTCCCTCCATCATTGCTTACATGGAAGATGGCGAAATCCTGGTTGGAGCGCCGGCCAAGCGCCAGGCCGTGACCAACCCGAAGAATACACTTTATGGCGTAAAGCGCCTGATCGGCCGCCGCTTCGACGAGAAGATGGTGCAGAAGGACATCGCGATGGTGCCGTTCAGCATCGTCAAGGCCAAGAATGGCGACGCGTGGGTAAAAGTGCGCGACAAGGAGATATCCGCTCCGGAAGTATCCGCGCAAGTATTGATGAAGATGAAGAAGACCGCCGAGGACTATCTGGGCGAACCCGTCACCGAAGCCGTCATCACGGTACCGGCCTACTTCAACGACTCGCAGCGTCAGGCCACCAAGGATGCCGGCCGAATCGCCGGTCTGGAAGTAAAGCGCATCATCAACGAGCCGACCGCTGCCGCGCTGGCGTTCGGCCTGGACAAGCAGGAAGGCGACCGCAAGATCGCGGTCTATGACCTGGGCGGCGGTACCTTTGACATTTCCATCATCGACATCGCCGAGATCGAAGGCGAGCACCAGTTCGAGGTGATGTCCACCAACGGCGATACCTTCCTGGGTGGCGAAGATTTCGACATGCGCGTGATCGAGTATCTGGTGGATGAATTCAAGAAGGAAAGCGGCATCGACCTGAAGAAGGACATGCTGGCACTGCAACGCCTGAAAGATTCCGCGGAAAAAGCCAAGATAGAGCTGTCCTCGGCACAACAGACCGAAGTGAATCTACCCTATATCACAGCAGACTCAAGCGGGCCGAAACATCTGGCCGTGAAAATCACCCGCGCCAAACTTGAAAGCCTGGTGGAAGACCTGATCGAACGCACCATCGAACCGTGCAGGATCGCGATGAAGGACGCTGGTGTTTCCACTTCCGACATCACCGACGTTATTTTGGTCGGCGGCCAGACCCGCATGCCCAAGGTTCAGGAGAAGGTCAAGGAACTTTTCGGCAAGGAAGCGCGCAAGGACGTGAATCCGGACGAAGCCGTGGCAGTGGGTGCCGCGATCCAGGGCGGTGTGCTGCAGGGCGAAGTGAAGGACGTATTGCTGCTGGATGTTACCCCGCTTTCGCTGGGAATCGAAACGCTGGGCGGAGTAATGACCAAGCTGATCAAGAAGAACACCACGATCCCGACCAAGGCTTCGCAGGTGTTCTCCACTGCGGACGACAACCAGAACGCAGTAACCATACACGTGTTGCAGGGCGAGCGCGACGTGGTCTCCGGCAACAAGAGCCTGGGACAGTTCAACCTGACCGACATACCGCCGGCTCCGCGCGGCATGCCGCAGATCGAGGTGACTTTCGACATCGACGCGAACGGCATCCTGCACGTGTCAGCCAAGGACAAGGCAACCGGCAAGGAGAACAAGATCAAGATCCAGGCCAGCTCAGGTTTGAGCGAAGCCGAGATCCAGCGCATGGTGCAAGATGCGGAAGCCAACGCGGAAGACGACCGCAAAGCGGTCGAACTGGTGAACGCGCGCAACCAGCTTGACGCGCTGATCCACTCCACGCACAAATCGCTGAAGGAATACGGCGAGCAACTGAGTTCAGACGAAAAATCTGCGGTTGACGGTGCGCTGAAGGAAGCGGAAGAAGCCGTGAAGACCGATGACAAGGATACCATCACGGCCAAGACCGAAGCGCTGGTGACTGCAGCTCAAAAACTGGGTGAAAAAATGTATGCCGCAGAGCAGGCCAAGGCACAGGCCGGAGCAGCAGGCGCAACTTCCGGCGCGGGAGAAAAGAAGGATGAAGGCGACGTGGTGGATGCGGAATTCACCGAAGTAAAAGAAAACAAATAAGGAGCAAAGAACGAGGATTGAGGCGCGAGCAAAGCCCGTAGCAGGGCAACTCGTATCTCGATCCTCAATCTTTTAATAATGAGCAAACGCGACTACTACGAAGTCCTTGGCGTCAACCGCGATGCTTCAGATGAAGATATAAAGAAGGCTTATCGCAAGCTGGCGATGAAGCACCATCCCGACCGCAATCCGGACAACCCGAAAGCGGAAGAGCATTTCAAGGAAGCCAAGGAAGCCTACGAGACGTTGAGCGACTCGCAGAAGCGCGCTGCTTACGACCAACATGGTCACGCCGCATTCGAGGCGGGAGGCATGGGCGGCGGCAGCCCGTTCGGCGCAGGCGCTGCGGGCTTTGATTTCTCCGACATCTTCGGCGACATCTTCGGCGGCGGCCGCGGCGGAGGCGGCCGCAGCCATGTGCAGCGCGGCGCCGATCTGCGCTACAACATGGAGGTCACGCTGGAACAGGCCGCGCGCGGAACCGAGACCAAGATCCGCGTGCCGACCATGGCGGAATGCGAAACCTGCCACGGCAGCGGGGCAAAACCCGGCACCAGTCCCACCACGTGCACCACCTGCGCAGGGCATGGACAGGTGCGCATGCAGCAGGGTTTTTTCTCGATCCAGCAAACCTGTCCGCGTTGCCATGGCACCGGCAAGATGATTTCTTCGCCATGCAAGGATTGCAACGGCAACGGCCGCATCAAGCAACACAAGACCCTGTCGGTCAAGATCCCGGCCGGCGTGGATAACGACGATCGCATCCGCCTGTCCGGCGAAGGCGAGCATGGCTTGAACGGCGGCCCCCCCGGCGACATGTATGTGGTGATCAGCATCAAGCCGCACGCGGTGTTCCAGCGCGACCATAACGACCTGCATTGCGAAATGCCGATCAGCTTCAGCACAGCCGCGCTCGGCGGCTCGATCGAGATACCGACGCTGGATGGGGTGGCAACGATCAAGATCCCCGCCGAAACCCAGAGCGGAAGGATATTCCGCCTGCGCGGCAAAGGCATCAAGGGCGTGCGCAGTTCAAGCCACGGCGATCTGCATTGCCATGTTGTGGTGGAGACCCCGGTGAACCTGACTTCCCGCCAGAAGGAATTGTTGCGCGAGTTTGAAGCCATCAATGAAAAAGACAGCGAACTCCACAATCCGCGCGCGAAATCCTGGATGAACAAGGTGAAGGATTTCTTTGCGGGGTGACGGACCGCTGCTCGCCGATTTACAGACCAGAGTCATGACACGTTGGAAAGCGTCATCAATCCACCTCTCTGTCAGCGCGATCATCGCGACAGCAGTACTCGCGCTGATGCTGCTGTTATGGTATCCGTATCCGCTGTTCGAAGCGGTGGGCGGACAGCAGGTCCTGCTGATCCTGCTCGGCGTGGACGTGACGATCGGCCCCCTTGCCACCTTCATAATTTTTAACAAAGGGAAGAGCCGCAAAGCGTTGACTTTCGACCTGTCGGTGATCGCCTTGCTGCAGGTTTCTGCGCTGATCTACGGCATGAGCGTGGTATTCCAGGCACGCCCGGCGTTCATGGTGTTCAGCAAGGATTCCTTCGACATGGTCACCGCCAATATGCTCAGCGATGAAGACATCGCCAGGTCCAGATATCCCGAATTCCGTTCTTTGCCGCTCACCGGTCCGGTTTATGTCTATTCCGAGATGCCTGCAGATATCAGGGAAAGGAGCGAAGTGTCATTAAGCGTCTTTTCCGGCAAGGATCTGTCGCAATATCCACAGTACTACCAGCCGTACGCCGAACATGGCTTGGCTGCTGCACGTGCCGCCAAACCCATCGCGGAACTCAGGAAACAGAACCCTGATCACGTTGAAGAGATAGATGCCGCTGTAGACCACAGCGGAAGAACCGAAGCAGAGATGGGCTATGTTCCGCTGCGTGCAAAATATCAGAATCAGGCTGTATTGGTGGGACTAAATGACGGCAAGGTGCTGAAGGTGCTGCCGATCAACCCCTGGTAGAGATACTGTGCCTAGCGGTGAAATCTCCTGCCGAAACTCCAGCGACGCCAAGCCCAAAAAACAAACCCCCCGCACAAGATGGCAAGTAACAGCGTTTCTTCGGCGCGTTTCAGATCGTGCAGCCAAAGTTCCAGCACCTGCCCGAACAAATAGCCCGCCCCGCCAATCGCTACAGCCCAGACTGCAGCGCCCAGCGCATTGAAGAATGCAAAGCGCAAGGCCGGCACCTTGCTCATGCCGAATGCCATCGGTCCCACCGTGCGCAAGCCGTAAAGAAAGCGTATCGCCACGATCAGCGCCTCGTGATGACGATCCATCAGTGCGTTGGCGCGTTCGAATAGCGGGGCGAACCGTTTGAACCGGGACAACACCCAGGTGGCGCGCCACCTCCCCAGCAAGAAGTATGACTGGTCTCCCAGGAATCCTCCCAGCATCGCGATGGCGATCACCCAATGCAGTTGCAGATATCCCTGGTGAGCGGCGAAACCGCCCAGTATCAAAAATGTCTCGCCTTCCAGCAGGGTACCCGCAAACACTGCTACATAGCCGTATTCTGCGATCAGTCCGGCCAGGCTCACCGCGGCATGCCCAATGGCTCAACCGGATGCAAGCAGGTCACTTCCCCGAGAACACTTCGCGCAGAAACACCGTTGCCTGCTGCCATGAATCCTTGTCGGCTGCCGCGTTGTAAGCCAGCGGCAGGTTGAACTTCTTGCCCAGTTCATCCGCGTCGGGGTTGGTGAAGGAATGCTTTGCGCCCGGATAGGTGACCACCCGGTAATTCGCCTTGGCAGCATCCATTTCCTGCTTGAATGCGGCGACCTTGTCGGCACCTATCATCGGATCTTCTTCGCCGGTGAAAGACACGATGCGCGCCTTGATATGGCCGGGTTTGACTTTTATGTCGCTGCCCAGCGCCCCATGGAAGCTCGCCACGCCTTTCAGATTTTCACCCAGCCGCGCCATGTTCAGCACCACCCCGCCGCCGAAACAATAGCCGATCGCCGCCAATTTCTTAGCATCCACGGTCTTTTCCTTGCGCAACAATCTCATGCCGGCCTCGAAGCGCTTCTTGGCCATCGGCATGTTCTTGCTTACCTCGGTGGAAAACTTTCCCGCATCATCCGGATGCTGTGCCTGCTTGCCGTCGCCGTACATATCCACGGCCAGCGCGGTATAACCCAGCTCCGCCAACATGCGTGCCCGCTTGCGCGCATACTCGTTATGCCCCCACCATTCATGCACCACCAGCACCCCGGGACGCTTCCCCTTGACCGCATCATCGTAGGCGATGTAACCCTTGAGGGTCGTTCCGTCCGCCTTGTAACTCACTTCCCTGCCCTGCACCGCTGCTTGCGCCGCCGCAGAAACCGCTAAACAGCAAATTGACATCGCCATCAAAAATTTTTTCATTTCATCCTCCCCACGCATAGACAACGACAATACTCCACCCGGCCAAGGCCGGACACCCTGATCGGGAAGCGATCAAACCACCCCCGATTGCACCGACTGCTTAACGTAGAACACATTCATGTTTTGCGCACGCACCTTGGCCAGCAGTTTCTCGGCGAGCGCGTCATCCAGGATGAACTCGACCTTCACCGCCAGTTCACCTGCCAGCTCGAAAAAAGTATCCTCGTGCATTTTTCCGTGCCGGCCGAAACCTGCGATCGCCCTGAATGCGGAGCCGCCATGGATGCCCAGCCCCTGCGCTTCCTCGAGCAGCCATTCATAGAGTAGCTTGCCGTCGTGATGCTGTTTTTCACTGGTGTAGAACGAGAGCAGGTTCATGTCGCGCTCCTATGCATTAAACCATTTGAAAGTCTGGATCCCGAATACCGTCATCAGCAGCGAACCGCCAAGATGGGTGACGATGATGGCCGACCCCCACGCGTACTGGCCGCGCAGCAGCAGCGTGACCGTCTCCGCCGAGAATGTGGAGAAAGTCGTCAGACCGCCGAGGAAACCGGTGATGATCAGCAGACGCAATTCAGGCGAGAGCCCGGGATGCTGCGTGAAAAAAGCCACTGCGAGGCCGATCAGATAGCCGCCAACAAGGTTGGCAGCCAGCGTGCCGAACGGCAATTCGGGCAGCACCGGATTGAGCCACAATCCCAGTCCCCAGCGCAGCCATGCGCCGAAAGCAGCGCCGATCCCGACCGCAAGAAACGAATAGATCAACATTTTTTCATTCTACTAGGTTCCTACACCACTCGCACCAGCGCGAAACCGCCGCCCGGCGTGCGGAAGTTGGTGGTTTGCCCCTGGTACAGCCGCGCCGCAACAAGCTGTGTCTGTCCGCTGTAAACATAGCAGCGCACATCGCACTTGAGCGGCACCACTCCGCCATCTTTAAGCGAGACACTGCGCTCTCCCGAGGTTACGAACTGCTGCGCAACATAGTCGGACTGCAATATCTCACCGAATACCCTTTTGGTGAGTTTCTCGCCGCGGTAAGCGCCCTTGCTGCCATGGCCGCTGTACGGCTTGAAGAACAATTCCTTGCGTTTCGCCCACAGCCCCGCCTCAAGTTCGGGTTTCACGACGATGGTACGCGGCACCCCCGACTGCAGGATGGCGATGTCGTCCTGCTTCGCGCCAAGCGAGCGCAAGAAACCTTCGTCGGTGAGCCGCGCCAGATTGCGTTTGTCGGCGTAGCGGGCATGGTGCGCGGGATTCGGCGTCAGCACGATGCGTCCGCCCAGATACGCCTGCCGCAATTCAGGATGATGCTGCAGGGAAAAATCCGTCAGGCGATTGTACGCCAGACCGATCCTGTTCCCGTCGAGATACATGCCATCGTCGCGGGTCTGCAGCGCGGATGGATCGGCTATGTATGCCGCGACGCCGGCGCGTTCGAACATCGTTTTTGCCAGCAGGAATTCCGGATAGAGGTATTGCGCTTCCGGCTGGCTGTCGATGATGGCGACGGAGCCGAATGGTTCGTCACCGCGCGCCAACCGCCACTCGTTGCGGAACATTTCCAGGAACGCCCGCTCGGGATCTTCAACCGCGGCCACCTTTCCGGGAAGTCCGGTATCGCGCTGGCTGTCGATCAGCAGGGCATTGAGAAATCCACCGCCCGCGTTGGTATTGAACTCGATCAGGTGCGCGCCCTGCTCATTGATGTGGAAATCATAGCCGTGGAAAACGCCCGGAATATCATGCCGCTCGGCTTCGCTATCCATCCATCCCGGCAGTATCGCCACGCGCTCCACT
>QJWF01000090.1 GCA_003235435.1 Nitrosomonadales bacterium | reverse complement strand
CCGTCGGTTCGGGTTTCAGCTCGGTTTGGATTTGTTCGGACTCCGGAAGCGGTACAGTTTCAAAATCCAAATCGGGCATTGTTGCACCTTTTGGTTCCGGTTCCGGTTCCGGTACGATGTGATTTTTGAGTTCAATCGCTGTTGCCGGTTCGGGTTCGATTTCGGTTTTTGAAGCTTCCGGCAATTCTGTCGTGGCCACTGTTGGCGCATCAGAAAAAGCGCCGTTCTCGATCTTTTGCGCAGTGTCGATCAGTTCATCCGCCTCTATATGCAAAGCTCCGCGATTGCTGAGCACTTCAATCCAGCCGGAAAATGATTGAATAGCCGAGTCAATAAAACGCAGCAAACCGGTAGTTGCCGGCTTGTTAAGCTGCAACCATTTGTTCATGGCGCGCTCAACACACCAGGCCACCTCGCCCAAGTCGGTCAAACCAACCATCCTCCCGCTCCCCTTGAGGGTATGAAAGCCGCGCCTTATGGTCACCAAAGGATCGTAACTTCCAGGATGCAATTGGCATATTTCCAGGTTGTCGCGCATGATACCCAGCACTTCCCTGGCTTCCTCTAGAAATATATCGATCAGTTCCTGGTCTTCGTCCGTGGTACGTTGCATCGGTGCAGCTGACTCGGATGGTTCGGATGAAACACCCGCTACAGATTCCGCAGCCTGGGGTGCTTCGGTCGGAGCGCTGGCCTTGGGCTGCATGGTCACGGGGGGCTCGGCCGGAACGCTTGCCGCTGGCTTCGCAACTTGAGTCGGTTCGGATGAAACACCCGCTACAGGTTCCGCAGCCTGAGGTCCTTCGGTCGGAGCGCTGGACTTGGGCTGCATGGTCTCGGGGGGCTTGGCCGGACCGCTTGCCGCTGGAGATGGAGTTTGATGAAGCTTGGCTATCGTATCTGCTGCTTTTTGCAATGGGGAATCTTCACTCACCTGACCATGCGTCAAATGTTGTATGTAGTTTTCAAGCGCGCTCATCGCTTCGGCCAGCGCGTATCTTTCAGCCGGCTTTGGGGTGTCATTGCTCTGGGCAAAACGATGCACTTCTTTCTGAATGGATATCAGCAGTTGCTCGGCCATATCCAGCGATGATATACGCAATCCACCGCGTATCTGCACCAGCAATCGCAATAATCCGGGCAATTCCTCGCGCGGAATTGCGCCAGTGAAATACGCATTCAACCCCTGCTCGACATGCTGGAGGTTCACCAGCATTTCATTGGCCAGTGGAACCATAACTTCGCCCTGCTCCATACGGAAATGCAGATCGACCAGCTCGCCCAACAGCTGAATGTCCTCGGGTTGCTGTTTTATCGCTGCCTGCATGCGTTCTGAAAGTATGCGTGCCTGTTCCTGAAACCCGCTGTCCAGGCGGTTGTAATTATCCATGCCGCCATTCAGCAACAGCAGCGCCATTGCCATGTCGATTGCAATCAGGCGTGCGTGCTCAGGAGTGCTCGCATATTCAGACAGCAGATGGATCTGTTTAGCCAGATACTGCAATGAATTCCTGTCAAGTTTCTCGCTGTGCATGACAAGTTGTTCGGCATGCTTCATGAATTGTTCGCAAGACGACTGGTCGCCCTGAACGGCTCTTTCCCAGTTTTCTTGCGAAACGCGCAACTCATCGCGCATATTGTTCAATAGCTGTTCAAGAACACCCGGCGGCAATGTCGGTATCTCGGGAAGATAATCGTCCAATGCATAAACCCGCTTGATTTCATCCACAAGCTGGCTCACTGCATGGCTGCGTGCAATAAGATAGAGCATCTCGTTCAATACTGGTCGCACATCGGCACTGCCCCCCTCTGAAGCAGTGCGTATCTGTTGGTCGATACGACCCAAAAGCTTGCGTGCATTCAATTCCGGGGGGAGGCCGTCCAGCTTGATACAGTCAAGCAAACCGTTTGAGATCCACCAGAATGCTCGCCCATCATCTTGTGGGACACAGTGCATCACGCCATCCAGTGCCCGTTGCATTTGCTGTATCGCAGCTGCGGCATCCTCCTGGCGCAGCCATAGCAACAATGCCTGTTGGTACTGGCCACGCAATGCCTTGAGGTTCGCCCGGACATCGCCCGGCGAAATGGAGTCCAAAACATGCTTGGGTAATTGAACCGCAAGATTTGGGTAGAACAAATCCATTTCAAAAGACGCCTCCATTCCGCGCAATTGCTGCAACTCCTGGTATTGCGGGAAAAGACGCAATGATGCATTACCGGCTCCGTTGGCCAGCGCATGGAGATAATCCTGTATGGCGGTAACGGCACGCGGCAACACCTCTCGTTGCAGCTCGCCGATATGCTGCGGGTTGGCGGCAAGCTCGCCCAAAGCGAGCTCAAACTCATTGCAAAACACCGCCACGCCTTCAAGGCCAACCATTTTCAGCACGCCCAACAATCGGCGCAATTCGACCCTGGCAACCTCCAGTGCTGCAACACTGTTCGCGGGCGCACCGAAAAATCTCTCCAGCTGCACGGCGATCTCTGCTAGCGTGCCTTCGATGCCGGGCTTCACTGCGGCCAGC
>QJWF01000096.1 GCA_003235435.1 Nitrosomonadales bacterium | reverse complement strand
AGCATGGCAAAGCTGTCCATATCGTCAATCCACAGCCTGACGCCGATTCCGTGTTCTTTCACGAATTGCCGCGCCAGTCGCCAGCACACACCGATATCGCCGTAATTGTCGATGACATTGCAGAAAATGTCACAATTGCAGGGTACGGCCGGCTTACTCGGCATGCAAAGCCTCCACCGGGTCCAGCCGCGCCGCCCTCATGGAGGGTGTAACCCCCGCAGCAAGCCCGATGCTTACAGCGCTCAATTCTGCGATCAAAGCGAACAGCCACGGAGTGTGCACCGGCAGAGCAGGAATCAGCAGGTGCAAACTTTGCGCGATGCCCACTCCCAAAGCCAGACCAGCGAAACCGCCCAGCGCTGAAATCAGCATCGCCTCGCCCAGAAACAAAGTCAGCACCTGCCTCTGTTGCGCTCCGAGCGCACGCAACAAGCCGATCTCGGAAGTGCGCTCGGTAACCGCCATTGTCATGATGGTAAGGATACCCACCGCCCCAACCAGAAGCGAGATGCCACCCAGTGCCCCTACCGCAAAGGTGATGACATCAAGCACCGAGCTTAGCACTTCAAGCGCCTGTTCCTGCGAGATGATCGTGAAATCCTCGCTCCCGTGCTTGTCCTCGAGTCGCTCTGTGATAGCGCGTATCACCTCTTTCTCATCGGCACTTGCGTTATAGCTCACATTGATCTCCATCAATCCCGGACGGTTGAAGAGCTCCATCGCACGCGCAGCCGGGATGAATACGGCATCGTCCATATCCATTCCGAGTATCTGCCCTTTTGGCTCCATCACGCCGATCACCCGGAAACGTTGGCCCCCGATGCGCAGATAGCTGCCGAGAGGATTTTGCCCGGCAAACAGCTCCTGCTGAACCTTGGATCCGAGCACGGCCAAAGCCCGTGCCTGCTCGTTATCCTCATCGGGCCAGAAACTGCCGCTCTGAACTTTCATCGTGAAAGCTTGAGAAAATGAGTGCCCTTCGCCGAACACAGTGGACCGCCGTGTCTTGCCATTGGCGCGCAGATCGGCGTTGCCCATCAGTCCGGGATTGACGTTCTCAACATAGGGCAGGTGGCGCAGTGCATCCGCATCGTCCAGAGTCAAGGGTCTGACCGAAGCAAGCACGCCGATGCTGGTACCCTGTGTCTGCGTCTTGCCCGGCTGGATGGTGATGATATTGGTGCCGAACTCCGAAAATTCGGCAACCACGAACTGGCGCAAACCTTCGCCAATGGAGGTCAGCAGGATCACGGCCATGATTCCGATGGCGATTCCCAGCCCAGTGAGGAAACTGCGCATCCTATAAGACAGGAAACTTGAGGTCGTTAGTTTGATCAGATCAGGAAACAGCATACCGCTCACTTCCCGGCCAATGCCGCCACAGGATCAAGCCTTGCCGCTCTGCGGGCAGGCCATACGCTGAACAGGATGCCGGTTCCCAGCGCGGTGGCGCAAGCTGCGATCACTGCCCACCACGGCGGGCTCACCGGCAGCGTGGGATATATCTGCCCGATGATGATGCTGCCCGTATAGCCGAGCAGCAAGCCTGCCAAACTGCCTATGCCAGAGAGCAACGCTGCTTCGGCAAAGAACAAGTTGCGTATCTGTTTGCCCGGAGCACCCAGAGCTTTGAGCAGGCCGATCTCCTTGACGCGCTGCGCCACGGCGATCAGCATCACATTCATGATCAGCACGCCCGCCACGGCAAGGCTGATCGCGGCGATGCCGCCAACCGCCATGGTCAGCGCGGTAAGAATGCGGTCAAATGTGGAAAGCACCGCATCCTGCGTAATCACAGTCACATCCTTTTCGCCGCCGTGGCGCTGGAACATGATCTGCTCTGCATCGTGCCTTGCCTGTTCTATGACATCGCGATTCTTTGCCTCGACCAGGATGCGAAACAGGCCTGAAGTGTTGAACAATTGATGCGCGGACGCAACCGGAACGATCACCAGATCGTCGGTCCGCATCCCCATTGATTCCCCTTGCGTTGCCAGCACACCGATGACACGAAATCGCCGGTCGCCTAGCCTCACCCATTGTCCGACAGCCTGTTCGTTACCGAACAATTCGCGCCTGATCTGGTTGCCCAGCACGCATACCGAGGCGCTTTCGTTGATGTCTCCTGCCGGCAGGAATTTTCCGATACCCATGCGCATGTGCCGTACTTCCAGCAGATCGGAAGTAGAACCAAGCACTACTACCTCGCGGTTCAGCGCATTTCGCGAAATGGTGGCGGAACCGACTGTCAGCGGTGCGATGCGCTTGACTGAATTGCTGCGCAGGATCATCTGCGAATCCTCCAGCGTGATCTCGCGCGGTATCTGCCCAAGCAGCATGCCCGGACCGATACCCGCCGTTTCGGTGCGTCCGGGCAACACGATCACCAAATTGGTTCCCAGTGAAGCAAACTGGTTGATAACATAAAGCCGTGCACCTTCGCCGAGCGCGGTAAGCACCACCACGGCCGCAACGCCTATAGACATCGCCAGCGTCATCAACAGTGTGCGTGTCGGGTTGCCGCGCAAGCTGCCGGAC
>QJWF01000023.1 GCA_003235435.1 Nitrosomonadales bacterium | reverse complement strand
CAAGGTGGACATCGGCGCCAAGCAGGTGGATCAGGCCGGCGCGACGATGGAAGAGATCGTCAATGCGGTGAAACGGGTCACCGACATCATGTCCGAGATCGCAGCCGCCTCGAACGAGCAGAGTACCGGGATCGAACAGGTCAACAGGGCGATCACCCAGATGGACGAAGTGACGCAGCAGAACGCCGCGCTGGTGGAAGAGGCCGCCGCCGCTGCCGAAGCCATGCAGGGTCAGTCTGAAATGCTGATGCAGGCGGTGAGCGTCTTTAAGCTGGAAGAGGGCCGCTCGACATCGAGTGAAGAGCCAAAATCAGTCCAACACGAAATTAAAGATCAAACAGCCAAGAGTCATCCCACGCTTCATGTCGTTGAAGCATCGGTCAGGAATGGGATCAAACCGGGCGGAAAGGCCAGGCTGGTAGCCAATGCCAAATATCAAGACCATAACGGAGAGTGGGAAGAATATTAGCAACATGGAATCCAACCGAAAAGCAAGGACTGCAATTTCACCATAGCGAAGGAAACTGCAATGCAGAACACTCAAGAACAAGTTGTCAATGGATCAAGCCGAGAGTTGCTGACCTTTACACTGGGTCGCGAGGAGTACGGCATCGACATCCTCAAGGTGCAGGAGATCCGGGGCTACGACGCGGTGACCACGATCGCCAACGCACCGGAATTCATCAAGGGCGTGATCAACCTGCGCGGCATCATCGTCCCGATCGTGGACATGCGCATCAAGTTCAACATGAACAGCGTCACCTATGGGGAAACCACGGTAGTCATCATCCTCAACGTCGCGAACCGCGTCGTGGGCATGGTGGTGGACGGAGTATCGGACGTCGTCACCCTGAAAGGCGACCAGATAAAGCCGGCTCCTGAGTTTGGAGCGGGCTTGGACACGCGTTATCTGCAGGGACTGGGCACCGTGGATGAACGCATGATCATCCTGGTGGACATCGAAAAACTGATGAGCAGCAACGACATGGAATTGATCGAGGCGGCAGAACAGGCCATGTAACAGGATTCTTTCAAACAATCAACACGCACACTCAGGAGAGATTAAATGAACATAACCATCAAGGGCAAGCTGTTGCTAAACATTGCGGCTGCAATACTGGCGGTCGCTTCGCTGATCTCGATCTCGTCCACCGGCTTGGGTAGACTGGCGGAATTGCAGGATATAGGCGCGCAGCGTGCCAACGACAGCAGCGACGGGTTCGAGGCGGCATCCCTCGGCGCAGAGATGTACCAGATCATCGCGGATGCGGTGATCAACCGCAATCTCGATGAAAGCGCAAGACTGTGGTCGGCAAAAAAATCGGAAGCCCTGAGTGATATCGACAAGATCGCTGCAATGGCCGACACGCTGGATGAAAAGCGCTGGGCCGAAGAAGCTCGCCAGGGAATCAATGGCGTGATCAGCCTGTACGAAAACAAGATGCTGCCGCTGCTGAAGGCTGACGTGGGGCAATCGTGGGAACGTATCCGCCAAATCGATGGCGACATCGATGGTGAAGCCGAAAAAATCGCAAGCGCCATGGCGCAATTCGCCGAATCTATGTTGAAGGAATCAAAAAATGCCGATGCTGAATTCGATGCGGCAGGCAGGGCCACGAGCCGCAATGCGATCATCGCCGGCATCATCATCCTGTCGTTGCTGACTGCGCTGTCGTTCTGGATATTATTCAGTATCTCCCGCCCCTTGAGGGAAGCCGTGGAAGTGGCCGATGCCGTGGCCAAGGGCGACCTGACCCAGCATATCGAAGTGAAGTCGAAGGATGAAGTCGGGCAATTGCTGCGGGCCCTGAAAAACATGAACGAAAGCCTGGCAGGCATAGTTTTCGAGGTGCGCGGCTCCACCGACTCGATTACCACGGCAGCACAGGAGATCGCCCAGGGCAACGCCGACCTGTCGCAGCGCACCGAGGAACAGGCCTCCAGCCTGGAAGAGACTGCATCGAGCATGGAAGAGCTGACCTCGACAGTCAGGCAGAACGCCGAGAACGCCAAGCAGGCGAACCAGCTGGCGATGAACGCCTCCGACATCGCGGTCAAGGGGGGCAAGGTTGTGAATGAAGTGGTCGAGACTATGTCCTCAATCAGTGCCAGCTCAAAGAAGATCGTCGATATCATCAGCGTCATCGACGGCATCGCGTTCCAGACCAACATTCTGGCGCTGAATGCAGCTGTGGAGGCGGCACGGGCCGGCGAGCAGGGGCGCGGATTCGCGGTGGTGGCGTCTGAAGTGCGCAACCTGGCGCAACGCTCGGCCGCTGCGGCCAAGGAAATTACCGCGTTGATCGACGACTCTGTGGAAAAAGTGGACAGCGGCTCAAAACAAGTGGATCAGGCCGGCACCACGATGGTTGAGATCGTTCAGGCAGTGAAACGCGTGACCGACATCATGTCCGAGATCGCGGCCGCCTCCAACAGAGCGCCGGTATCGAGCAGGTCAACCAGGCGATCACCCAGATGGATGAAGTGACGCAGCAGAACGCCGCACTGGTGGAGGAAGCCGCCGCTGCGGCCGAAGCGATGCAGGGCCAGTCGGAATTGCTGATGCAGTCGGTGAGTATTTTCAGACTGGAAGGAGGCGGTGCTGTGGTCCAAAAGGCGAAGAGAGAGCCCATCAAACCGGTGGCGCCTGTCAAGCAGAAGGTTGTGAAGTTGAGGAAAGAACACCTGCCGCAAGCTGGCGCACGCAAACTGGCCGTCGCTGGAAGTGGACATGACGGCGACTGGAGCGAGTTCTGATGTGGAAGTGCGGCAAAGACGGCATTGAACTTTCAA
>QJWF01000194.1 GCA_003235435.1 Nitrosomonadales bacterium | reverse complement strand
ATGGACGGGAGCGCCGGAACTTTTGTATTTCTGCTGCAATCGGCAGGCATCGTGGAGCAATCCGCCGCCAAGAAATTCATCCGTATCAAAAAGACGGTGGAAGTGAAACAGGGTGACAAATGGGTGCGATTTGATCCCTATCAAGGCTATAAATTAACTTTCACTATCGACTTCGCCCACCCGGTGTTTGCCAATACCAGACAGCATGTCACTGTGGATCTCGGCGAGCATTCCTATGTACACGACATCAGCCGGGCACGTACTTTCGGTTTTATGCAGGATGTTGAAAATATGCGTGCTCAGGGATTGGCACTGGGCGGAAGTCTGGACAACGCCATCGTGATGGACGATTACCGGGTGCTGAATGCTGATGGCTTGCGTTTCGAGGATGAGTTCGTAAAGCACAAGGTGCTGGACGCTATCGGTGACCTGTATTTGCTGGGATACCCCTTGATTGGCGCTTTCTCCGGCTATAAATCCGGACATTCCATGAATAATGCGCTGTTGCGCGAATTGCTCGCAGATGAACAGGCATGGGAGTTCGTCACGTTCGACAGCGTCGAAGATGCGCCTGCTTTCCTGCGGCTTCAATTGCAGTCGGCATGAACAAGATTTTTGCAGAATTACCCGCCTGGCATCACCAGCCGATAGCAGCGGCCCCAATCCAGGAACTGCCTCGATACTGCATGTCTGCTGAAAATACACCCACACTTCATTCTTCGCCCTCATGATCCTTTACGCCGCCACAATCCTCGTTTCCAGCTTCCTGTTGTTTTTGGTTCAACCTATCATCGCCAAGCAGATACTGCCCTGGTTCGGAGGCAGCGCAGCAGTATGGACAACATGCCTGGTGTTTTTCCAGGTGGCATTGCTGGGCGGATACGCCTATTCGGATTTTTCCAACCGGGTACTGAAGCACAGGACGCAAAGCATGATCCATATTGTGCTGTTGCTTGCGAGCCTCGCAGTGCTGCCTATCGTGGCAGCAGCAGGATGGAAGCCTCTTGGAAACGAAGATCCGGTGTGGCGCATCCTCGGGCTGTTGCTGGTCACAATAGGCCTGCCGTATTTCATGTTGTCCACCACTGCGCCGCTGATCCAGTCCTGGTTTGCGAGAGAACACGCAGATGCAAAGACCGCCCAGCGCGTTTACCGCTTTTTCGCGCTGTCCAACCTGGGGGCCATTCTGGGATTGCTTGCTTATCCGTTCGCCATCGAGATGTGGGTCTCAACCCGCACCCAGGCCATCGGGTGGAGTGTGGGCTATGCACTGTTTTCGCTGCTCTGTATCGGCAGTGCCTGGCGCGCGCGGCGTCTCACTGACAGCGCCGAAGTCGATCCGGCCGAAGTACCGAAGCCGCTGTTCGACGCGCTGCCGCCTCAACAGCCGCTACCTTTGGAAAGTTCAGACCTTCCCAAAGAAATGGATTATTTTCTATGGTTCATACTCGCAGCACTTGCATCAATTATGCTGCTCGCGGTGACCAACCACATCACGCAAAACGTCGCATCTATCCCGTTCATGTGGGTGTTGCCGCTAACCTTGTATCTGATAACCTTCGTGCTGTGCTTCGAGGGACGCGGCGGACGGGGTTTTTACGTGCGCAAATTCTGGTTTCCACCCACGCTCATCGCTATCTGCCTGATGGCTTGGGGTATCACCGCAAAGTACGGCTTTCTGGATATCGATATCGCGATCCCGCTATATTGCGCCGGACTGTTTCTGGTGTGCATGTTCTGCCATGGCGAACTGGCGGCTGCCAAACCGGCAGCGCGTTATCTGACGCGCTTTTATTTAACACTCTCGCTGGGTGGAGCGGTCGGTGGAATGTTCGTCGGCCTGCTTGCGCCCAATCTGTTCAGCGCCTATTGGGAATTGCCGCTGGGATTGGGTGTGCTGGCACTGATGGCACTGTTGCTGACCATGCAGTATCTTTCAGGCATCGGGCAGCGGCCGGCTTATGCAGCCGCTCCGCTAGCGGCCATGGTGAGTCTTGCAGCAGTCTTATATTATGCATATGACTACAACTGGCTGCTTAAAGAAGGTGGCACGATCCATTCTGACCGTAATTTTTATGGCAGGTTAAGCGTCAAACAACTGGGATTCAATGAAACCAGCCCGGATACACATCGTATATTGATGCACGGCACGATCGTCCACGGCAAGGAATACATCTATGCGCCTTACCGCCGTATCCCTACCAGTTATTACACGGAGAGTTCGGGGATCGGCCTGGCGCTGTCGCATATACACCAAGGGCAGCAGTTGCGTGTCGGGGGGGTCGGCATGGGCGTGGGAACGATAGCCGCTTACGGCAAACAAGGAGATTTGTACAAGTTCTACGAGATCAATCCAAAGGTCATCGATATCGCCAGCAACTATTTCTATTACCTTAACGAAAGTCCCGCTCAGGTCCAGATAGCGCTGGGTGATGCACGTCTGGTGCTGGAGCGTGAACGGCCGCAGCAATTTGACGTACTGGCAGTAGATGCTTTTTCGGGTGATGCCGTTCCGGTTCATCTGGTGACGCGCGAGGCGTTGGCAGTATATCTGAACAATATAAG
>QJWF01000120.1 GCA_003235435.1 Nitrosomonadales bacterium | reverse complement strand
AGCAGGGTGCGGGCCGGCTGATCCGCGACGAAGCCGACCGGGGCGTGCTTATGATCTGCGACCCGCGCATCATCACCAAACATTACGGCAAACGCATCTGGCAGAGCCTGCCGCCGATGAGGCGCACCCGGGATAAAGCAGAAGCAGTGGGGTTTTTCAGTACCCCGCATCAAAAACCCGGCTGAAGAAGTTACCGGTTATTTTTTGGGGTTCCGGCCTGCTTTGCTGCGCGATCGCTTTTTTTCTTCCACTGATCGTAACACTCAAGGCCGCAAAAATGCGCCATGTAGTCCGCAGCCTCGGGAATCACCGCCTCGGTCAGCGGAATTTCTTTGCGGCAGATGGTGCAGGACACTTTTTCATCATCGATTGAACCAGGTTTATTGGCCATGATGAACCTCCACTATGCGGGTTGAGACAAGGCCAGAATATCGGTGTTTCATCTCTCATGCAAGCATGTCTCAAGCTATCGTTGCCCAAAGATCGTGCTCATCCGAACCGGTGACGTTGACTTCGACTAAATCACCCGCGTTTAACCGCTGACCGTCTTCGATATACACCAGTCCGTCGATCTCCGGCGCATCGGCCGAGCTGCGCGCGACCGCACCCTCGTCATCCACTTCGTCAACCAGCACTGTGACGGACTTGCCGACATTGCGCTCGAGACGTTCAGCGCTGATCTCTTCCTGAAGCAACATCAGCCTTGCAAGGCGTTCCTCTTGCACCTCTGCCGGCACATGGTCAGGCAATTCGTTGGCGGCAGCGCCTTCGATCGGCGAGTACGCGAATGCGCCGACGCGATCCAATTGTGCCTCCTCGACGAAGTCGAGCAGTTCCTCGAATTCCTCCTCGGTCTCGCCGGGGAAGCCGACGATGAAGGTGCTGCGCAGGGTGATGTCGGGACATATCCCGCGCCACTGTCTGATGCGCGCCAGCATGTTCTCGCTGCTGGCGGGGCGCTTCATCAGCTTCAGGATGCGCTGGTTGGCATGCTGGAACGGGATGTCGAGGTAAGGCAGGATCCTCCCTTCAGCCATCAGCGGGATCACTTCGTCCACGTGGGGATACGGATAGACATAATGCAGGCGTACCCATGCACGCTCTCCTTCAGGTGTTTTCAGGTCGCCCATCGCCCCGGCCAGTTCGTTCAGTCTGCTCTTGAGCGGTTTACCCCCCCAGAATCCGGTGCGGTATTTCACGTCCAAGCCATATGCACTGGTGTCCTGCGAGATCACCAGCAATTCCTTCACGCCAGCATCGAGCAGATTTTGCGCTTCCTGCATCACATCACCGACCGGACGGCTGACCAAGTCGCCGCGCAGGCTTGGGATGATACAGAAGGTGCAGCGATGATTGCAGCCCTCGGATATCTTCACGTAGGCATAATGCTTTGGTGTGAGGCGGATTCCTTGAGCAGGAACGAGATCCATGTAAGGGTCATGCAGCCTCGGCAGGTACGCATGAACCGCTTCCATCACCTCTTCGGTGGCGTGCGGGCCGGTCACGGCGAGAACGCTCGGATGCGATTGTTTCACCACATCTCCCTTCGCGCCCAGACAGCCGGTCACGATCACCTTGCCGTTCTCGGCGATCGCCTCGCCGATCGCATCCAGCGATTCCTCCACTGCGCTGTCGATGAAGCCGCAGGTGTTGACCACCACCAGGTCGGCATCAAAATAGCTGGTCGAGATCAAATAGCCCTCGGCGCGCAGGCGTGTCAGGATATGCTCGGAATCCACGGTCGCTTTCGGGCAGCCAAGCGAGACGAAACCGACTCGCGGGGGTATCTTTTTAGTGCTCATCGCAGTTAAGTAGCCATCCACATGCCCATCAGCCCCACCGTCGCAACGCCCAGCACGATCAATCCAACCTGCTCCAGCGTGTCGCGCAACTCAGCGCGCTTGTGGAGTCCGGGAATAAGGTCGGCCACGGCAACGTAGATCATGCTGGCCGCTGCCAGCGCCAGCAGCGACGGAATCCACGACTGCATGGTCTGCAACACGAAATAACCCAGCACGCCACCCGCCACCGATGCAAAGCTGGAAACCATGTTCAACTGGAAAGCACTGGTCTTGTTGTAACCGGAATGCAGCAGTATCGCGAAATCCCCGACTTCCTGCGGGATCTCGTGGGCGATGATCGCCAGCGCTGTGACGATTCCGAGGTGAGTGTCGGTGAGAAAGGCAGCCGCGATGATCACGCCATCCACGAAGTTATGGAAGGTATCGCCCAGCATGATCATCATGCCGCTGCGTCCATGGTCATGGGTGTGCTCGCGTGAGAGCAACTCATGCGCCTCGCAATGTTCGTGGTGGCAGTGCCGCCACAGCACCAGCTTCTCCAAGATGAAGAACAACAGGATGCCGAACAGCACTGTGCCGCTCAGGACGGCGACATTGGGCGTGAGTTTGATCGCCTCGGGAAGGATATCGAGGAACACCGCGCCAAGCATCGCGCCGATCGCATAGCTCACCATCGCGCCCAGGTAATGCTGCGCATGTGAGTTGAGCGCGAACATTGCTGCGCCCAAAACGCTCAGCACGCCCCCGGCGATGCTGGCAGCGAC
>QJWF01000046.1 GCA_003235435.1 Nitrosomonadales bacterium | reverse complement strand
GCCGGAGCTGGCGGAGATGTTATCGCGCCCGGAATTGCGCCAGCTCGCTCAACGCATCATCGCGCGCTATCACCTGGGGCCGCTGAGCAAAAACGATGTCGCCTCATATGTGCAGCACCGGCTTGAGGTCGCGGGGGCAGTGCGCCAGTTGTTCCCCGCAGCGTTGATGGGATCGCTGTACCGCCTGAGCAGAGGCATACCGCGGATCATCAACGTGCTGTGCGACCGCGCGCTGCTGGGCGCCTATTCGCAAAACAAGGAGCGTGTCGATCGCGCTACCCTGAAGCAGGCGGCCTATGAGGTGTTCCATAATCCGGCAGCTGAACGCCGCAGCCTGTTGCGGCCGCTGTTGGCGGGGCTGTTGCTGGCCAGCACGGTGTTCGCAGTAGCGCGTTACCAGAACACCGAGCAGGCTGCACCACCGCCGGCAAAGGTCGATGCCAATGCAGAAATTACCAAACAAACAGCGTTATTGTCTGACGTATTGGAATGGCCGACAGCACAGCCACTCGCTGAAAGCAAGGATATGGCCTACGCCGCGCTATTCAAGGCATGGGGCGTGGAATACAAAGAAGGCGACGAGTGCACGCAGGCGCAGGCGGCCGGTTTGCGCTGCATGAAAGAGCGTGGTTGGCTGGATGACCTGCGCAGGTTTAATCTGCCCGCAGTGCTGAAGATGCGCGACAAACAGGGTCAGGAATTCAGCGCGGCGCTGACCGGTCTGGACGACAAGTCTGCCACTTTTGTCGCCGGCGGCGCAAGCAAAAGAGTCGCGCTGGGCGTGCTGGCGGCACAGTGGTCCGGTCATTACACGCTGTTGTGGCGCAAGCCGCCGCTCGCCGGCAATAAATTTCGTGCGGGAGATTACGGGCCGGACATCAGATGGCTGCGTAATCGACTCGAGCAACTCGATGGCAAAACCACGGTTGCTGCCCCTGAAGACCTCATGGCCCCGTTGTTCGACGAGGGAATGTTGCGACTGGTCAAGCATTTCCAGATCGACCAGGGGCTAAAGCCCGACGGCGTTGTCGGGTATCAGACCCTGATGCGCCTGAGCTCCGTGACAGACGCAAAGGCGCCGAGGCTGAATCACAGTCAGGAGATGAACTGACCATGTCTTTTATCCTTGATGCACTGAAAAAATCCGAGCAGCAGCGTCAACTCGGAACAACGCCAGGTTTGCAGGCCATACAGTTTACGGTGGACGCGCCCAAACGACCGTCGGTCTTCAATTACGGGCTGCTTGCAATCGTGCTGCTCGCTGCTGGAGTGATGATCGGCTTGTTCCGACCGTGGCAAGTTGAGCAGATTTTTTCAGAGAGTGAGTCCAGTGCACAGAGAGCGCCGATTACGGTCCCGCAGCAGGCTTCAATTGCACCTATTGCAGCGTCACCGGAGTATTCCAATAATGCAATGCAGAGTTTGCCGGAACAGACATTTGAGAATCCAGTGCCCCCTGGCCCGGCGACACCAAAACAACGGCAGCCCGCCGGGCAGGATGAAATAGTGGTGGAGCAAAAGGTAATGCAGTTGTACGAGTTGCCTGCCGCTATCCAGCAAGAGCTTCCGGAAATGGCGATTCAATTGCATGCCTATTCGGGCAAACCAGGTGAAAGCATGGTCAGCATCAACTCGATACGGCTGAGGGAAGGTGGGTACCTGATGACCGGATTGAAACTTGAACAGATCACGCCGGACGGCATGGTCTTCAGTTACAGGGGATATCGTTTCAAGCGCGGCATCCGGTAGCGGCGTATGCCCAGCCATAATTGCAAGGACAACTTAACTGGGTATTGAAGCCATTGGCGGTAGTTACAGGTTTTGCCGCCATAGCCCAGCCGCTTTGTGGCAAACTAACGCCTGCTCAAACAAACCTGTTCTTCTGCCTTGCAACCCTACGAACTCTTTATCGGACTGCGCTACACCCGTGCCAAGCGGCGCAACCATTTCATCTCCTTCATCTCCCTGATCTCGATGCTGGGCATGGCCCTTGGGGTGATGGCCTTGATCGTGGTGCTGTCGGTGATGAACGGTTTCCAGAAAGAGATCCGCGCACGCATGCTGGGCGCATCGCCGCACCTAGAGGTGGTCGCGGACGGCGGGCGGTTGAATGACTGGCCGGCCATTCTGGACAAGGTCGCACGCAACCCACAAGTCGTCGCCGCCGCTCCTTACGTTTCGGGACAGGGCATGCTGTCGGTCGGCCGTAGCGTGCAGGGCGTGATGGTGCGCGGCATCGATCCGTCGCGCGAAACGTCGATCACCGAACTTTCCAACAAGATCAAGGCGGGCTCGCTGGACGATCTGCGCAGCGGCGAATTCGGCATTGTCCTTGGCACCGACCTTGCCCGGGCGCTCGGCGTGCGGCTCCACGAAAAGATCCTGCTGATCGCTCCGCAAGGACAGTTCACCCCGGCAGGCATGATGCCGCGCCTCAAGCAATTCCGCGTGGTCGGCCTGTTCGAAATAGGCATGGCGCCTTACGACAACAGCCTTGCACTGATCAACATCGGCGATGCACAAAAACTATTCCGGCTGGGAGACGCGGTAACCGGCATCAGCGCAAAGCTGAGAGATACCGACCTCGCACCGCGCGTGTCGGCAGAATTGCAAAACGAACTCCCGGACAACCTGTACGCCAACGACTGGACGCACCAGAACAGCAATTACTTCCGCGCAGTGCAGATGGAGAAGAAGATGATGTTTATCATCCTGTCGCTGATCGTCGCGGTCGCGGCCTTCAACATCGTCTCGACGTTGGTGATGGCGGTCACCGACAAGCAGGCCGATATCGCGATCCTTCGCACGCTGGGCGCTTCGCCGCGCAGCATAATGAAGATCTTCATTGTGCAGGGGGTGGTGATCGGCGTTGTCGGCACGCTGCTCGGCAGTACCAGCGGCATCGTGCTGGCGCTCAATCTGGATGTGGTCGTGCCGTTCATCGAACAATTGTTCAGGGTGCAGTTTCTTGCCAAGGATGTGTATTACATCAGCGAACTGCCATCCGACCTGCGCTACCACGAAGTCATGCTGGTAGCGGGCATGTCCTTCCTGATCAGCATGCTGGCGACGCTGTACCCGAGCTTTCGGGCATCAAAAACCCAGCCAGCCGAGGCACTGCGCTATGAATAGCCAGAGGATTGAAACTGTAATTTCCTGCCGCGACCTGACCAAGACGTTCATTTTGGGCAAGCTGGAAGTACCGGTGCTCAAGGGCGTCAACCTCGAAGTGAAACGCGGCGAACGTGTCGCCATCGTCGGCGCTTCCGGTTCCGGCAAGAGCACCCTGCTGCATCTGCTTGGAGGACTGGACAACGTCAGCAGCGGCAAAGTGCAGATACTTGGCCAGGAAATGCATCAAATGAACGAGAAACAACGCGGCGAATTACGCAACCGTTCACTTGGTTTCGTTTACCAGTTCCATCATCTGCTGCCCGAATTCACCGCGCTGGAAAATGTCGCGATGCCGCTGTTAATACGCGGCATGAAACGCGCAGAGGCCGCACCGCAGGCTGCCGCGATGCTGGACAGAGTCGGGCTGGCGCATCGCCTGCATCACCACCCTTCGGAACTGTCCGGGGGGGAACGCCAGCGCACCGCGGTCGCACGCGCGCTGGTCACCGAACCCGCCTGCGTGCTGGCCGACGAGCCCACAGGCAATCTGGATCGCAGCAGCGCGCAGTCACTGTTCGACCTGATGCGGCTGCTTAACGAACAGATGAACACCAGCTTCATCGTGGTGACCCACGATCCGGAACTGGCGGGCCGCATGCAGCGCAGGCTGAGGCTGGTGGATGGGGTGTTGCAGAACGAATCGCGCTGATCGGCGACTACACTTTTTGTGCAAATCGTTGCAATTGTTAAAACCAGATTTCCGGATAGCGACGGGATGCCGGCACATTATTCACCAGCAATGCGACAGCCAGCAGAATGAGCGGACCGATGGTGGCGGGCAACAGCACGTACAAGTAGCCCATCCTGTGGATCTCGGGTGATCCGATCACCGCGATCAGCGCGGTTGCGCCGCCGGGCGGATGGAGCGTACGGGTTGCATGCATCAGGGCGATCGAGGTTGCGACCGCCACGGATTCCGCAAGCCACATATTCTGATTTAGCAGCTTCCAGCAAAGCACACCCACGATTGCCGAGAGCATATGGCCCCCGACCAGGTTGCGCGGCTGAGCCAAGGGACTGCGCACTGCACCGTAAACGAGCACGGCGGACGCGCCATAGGATCCGATCATCAAAGACAGATCGAGCCCCTCGAAGAACAGATGATTGACCCAGGCGACCGCAGCGATGCCGAGGAATGCGCCTATCCACGACCAAAAAATCTCTCCATTGCTGACCCGCGGCGGGCTGCCGCGTGTGGTGCCCCTCATCTTGCCGAAGTATTCGCGGAGATTCACGGCAACTCCTTCAGCTTGCAGGCAGCGATAAAATCCTTTCTCAGCAGCAAACCGAGCAGTCTTCCTTCATCGTCCACGACAGGCAAGCTACGACCTCCGTGCCCGTGGAATGCTTCCAATATCTCCGTGAATCCCGCATTCCGGACCACTGCCACCGCCGGTTGTGCCATGGCTGCACTTACCGTCGTTTCATGGCAGCGGTGTGTGAACTCGAAAGTATCTTCGAGCATTTTCAACAACAGCTCGAGGAAGCTGTCGGCCTTCAGCCTTTTCAGAAAGTCAGTTTCGGTGAGCATGCCGATCACACGTCCGCAGTCATCAACGACCGGCAGTCCCTTGTAACCTGAATCGGCGAGTGCCCTTGCCGCAATGTCGAGCGTCGTATCCGGTTGCAGGGGTGTTATAGCACTCCGCATCAGGCGCCCGGCTGTCACTCCCGCGAAGAATCGTTCAAGCGCATGGCGGTGGGCGAGATGATAGATCGACCGGAAGTCCTCTGTGGAGATATCCAGATAGCCGGGTATGTGCCGCATCGCATCCAGAATGTCGTCATCGGTAAGATCCATTTCGGGTGTATCCTCACCCGCATGGTTTTCCTTCAGGTTGCCAGGCATGTTCTGTGTCATGTTATCAATCCGGTCCGTTGAGTCGATCGCGGGAGAAACCGTAAGTTCAGGCTTCGTGATATGCAGAGGCGACGCAAAATGCGGAAGACGCTTGCATATTTGTTCGATTTTTCGGATGGCAACCACGCTCCTGTCTGCACAGGACGGCTACTTGCCAATCATGCTGCCCTCCTCCGCTGTCTCGCCCGCCATTTCAATATTACCATCACACGCCACGCCACACGCGTCATGATGTATCCGACGGTCGCAAGGATGACAGCGAGCAACGGCAAGCCAATCAGGATGGGCTCGCCCAGCATCACCATCCAGTCCCACAACCTGCTCATCCAGTCATGCCACTGCATTTCCGGGAAGGATAGTTTCGCCATCGCCACGCCGCTGTTCGCTCCGCTCAACCAAGCGCCGAGTTTGTAAGCCAGCGCATACAGAGGCAGTATCGTGAACGGGTTGGTGTAAAAAGTGGTGAAAGCAGCCACCGGCAGATTGACGCGCAACAGCACGGCAAGGAGCGCCGCGCTGATCACTTGCAAAGGTCCCGGGATAAGACCGCAGAACAATCCAACCGCAATGCCGCCCGCCACCGAGCGGCGATGCAGGTGCCACAGGTTGGGATGTTTCAGCCAGCCTCCAAACGGTTTAAGCCAGCGATGGTTCTCCATCGTTTCGTGGTCAGGCAGGTATTTTCGGAATAATTTTCGCATAGCCTTATTCTATCCGCGTGCGCTAATCTGTGCGCATGGTTCTCTTCACCGTATCCTTTGCCTATGGTGTGTGGCTGCTGCAACAGCAGGCCACGTTGCCTGGACTCGTCTGGGCGTGGTTGCTGATCAGCATGCCGCTGTTGCAGTTGATTCCCAGGCGTGGAATTGCACTGCGCCTAGCGCACGCGGTATTGGTTTCCGGCTTCGCCCTGGGACTCGGTTTTTGTCATGCTGCGTGGCAAGCCGAACAGCGTCTTGCCGACATCCTTCCCGACGAGTGGCAGGGGCGCGATATCGAAGTGACCGGAGTGGTAGCCGGATTACCGCGCAGCCACGAACACGGCCAGCGCTTCAGCTTTACAGTTGAACATGTCCTTACTCCTGAAGCCAGCGTGCCGAAGCATGTTTATCTCAGCACATATTTCGACAGAAAAGCAAAACCTGTGGCACTAAAAGCGGGAGAACGCTGGCGCCTTGCGTTGCGCCTGAAGCAGCCGCATGGCAGCAGCAATCCATTCAGCTTCGATTTTGAGGCATGGGCGCTGGAGAACAATTTCCGTGCGGTCGGATACGTGCATAACAAGGGCAATAACGTCCGCATGGACGAACTTTCCGACGGCATCTCCAACCGCATCGAATCTTGGCGGGAAAAGGTGCGCGACAAGTTCAGCACGACGCTGGGTGATGCTCCCTATCTCGGTGTTCTGATCGCACTGGCGATCGGCGACCAGAGCAGCATACCGACGGCGCAGTGGCAGGTATTCACGCGCACCGGTGTCAATCATCTGATGAGCATCTCCGGGTTGCATGTCACCATGATCTCCAGCCTGGGTTTTGCCATCACCTACTGGTTGTGGCGGCGCAGCGCACGGATGGTATTGCTGCTGCCCGCGCGCAAGGCCGCCGCATTGGTTGCTTTGCTGGTTGCGCTGTTCTACGCGTTGCTTTCCGGATTCGCGGTGCCCGCGCAGCGAACCGTGTACATGGCCGCCGCAGTCGCTGCCGCGTTGTGGCTGAACCGCAATTTTTCGCCGGCGCAGATACTTTGTTTCGCATTGCTCGGGGTACTGTTTGCCGACCCATGGGCGGTCGTTTCGCCCGGCTTCTGGCTATCATTCGGCGCAGTGGCGCTCATCATGTATGTCTCGGTATACCGGATCAGTCCCGTACAAAGGCAGATGCTATCTGTCACTGATTCTGGACATATGCCGATCGCGCGCAGACGCTGGTTGACGGAATATGCCAACGTTCAATGGGCGATGACTATTGGTCTGATCCCCCTGCTGCTTGGATTGTTCCAGCAGGTATCGCTGGTCTCTCCGATCGCCAATGCTGTTGCGATCCCGCTGGTAAGCCTGGTCGTCGTGCCGCTTGCACTGCTCGGCGCGTTGCTGCCGCCAGCATTTCCCTGGGGCACGCCATTGTGGTTGGCGCACAACGTGATGGGATGGACGATACAAATTCTTGAATGCCTGAACAGTCTTCCACAAGCGGTATGGATCCAGCACGCTCCGCCGATATGGAGCGTCATGGCCGGAATGCTGGGCGCGCTGTGGTTGCTGCTGCCGCGCGGATTTCCGGCGCGCTGGCTGGGAATTATATTGCTGCTGCCGATGTTCCTGAACAAGCCGGAACCGCCCTTGCATGGAACACTGCGACTAATCATATTCGATGTCGGGCAGGGTCTGGCAGTCGCGGTACAAACCCGGCATCATGCACTGCTCTATGACGCCGGACCCGACTTCAGTTCCGATTCTGACAGCGGAAACCGCATCCTGATCCCATCGTTGCGTGCGATGGGCATTACCAAGCTGGACGGATTGATTCTCACGCACGATGATACCGATCACACCGGAGGTGCATTGTCCGTGATACAGGCCATGCCGATAAGCTGGATTTCATCTTCACTGCCAGAAGCACATCCCCTGTTGCAGCAGGAAACCGATAAACGGCGATGCGAGGAAGGACAAGCGTGGCAATGGGACGGGGCATATTTCGAGATGCTGCATCCTGACTCAGCCAGTTACAAAAAGGCAAATATCCGGGACAATGACAGGGGGTGCGTGCTGCGCATCAGCATCGGTGATCAACACGTATTGCTGACCTCGGATATCGAAAAGGATTCAGAGCGTCAGTTGCTCAGGAAGCATGCGGACAAATTGCCGGCGACAATGCTGGTCGTACCCCACCATGGGAGCAAAACTTCTTCAACGAATGAATTCATAGCCGCTATTCGCCCGAATTATGCAGTGTTCACTACAGGCTACCGCAACCGATTCGGTCACCCCAAGCAGGAAATCATGCTGCGTTATCAGGATACCGGCACACAACTGCTGCGCTCGGACGAAGACGGCGCTATCCTGGTAGAGATGAACGCACATGGGATGCAGGTGGAGCGCTATCGCAAATCACATCGCCGCTATTGGACGCATTCTTAGTCAAGCTAGGATCATGAACGATTGTATGCGCCACCGGCAAGCACAGGTTGACCTGACCGGTGAATGCTGGAACACTTCACGGCATCCCTGCTGCATGGAAAACAACAAGTGACTGCAGGTTTTCGCCCAAACGGCATACGTACACAGGAGCCAAGGATTTGAAAATATTCGTAATGTTTGCGATTCTATCGATACCCTTATTCTGCGCAGCCGAGGAACAGGGCACCGCAGGACTAACGGCAC
>QJWF01000211.1 GCA_003235435.1 Nitrosomonadales bacterium | reverse complement strand
AACATGACCAGAAATTCCTCTCCAGGATATTCCATGTCTTCAACTGCACGCCTGTTGAATGCCGCGCTGTTCGTAGCGATATTCCTTTCCCTGATCGGTTTGCTGTTGTCTCTTGTCCCTCAGGCCAATGGCGCAAATGCAGAACCGCGTCAGGTGACGCCACGTGGTGAGCTGGCGGTCGAAGAAAAAGCGACTATCCGGTTGTTTGAAAACTCACGGGATTCGGTGGTTTACATCACGACCCGCTCGCAGGTACGGGACTTCTGGTCGCGCAACATATTCTCCGTCCCGCGCGGCACCGGATCCGGATTCATCTGGGATGAATCCGGACATGTGATCACCAACTACCATGTCATCGAAGATGCCAGCGAGGCCACGGTCAGGCTGGCCAATGGCAAGGACTATCCGGCCAGCTTGGTCGGTGCCAGCCCGATACACGATATCGCCGTGCTCAAGATCAAGGTCAGCCAGAAGCTTTCTCCGCCGTTGCCCATAGGCACCAGCCACGACCTCAGGGTCGGGCAAAATGTGTATGCAATCGGCAACCCGTTCGGTCTGGACTGGACGCTGACCAACGGCATCGTCTCCGCGCTGGACCGCTCGCTGACCGAAGAGAACGGCAACACCGTGGAGCATCTTATCCAGACCAACGCAGCCATCAACCCAGGAAATTCCGGCGGGCCGCTGCTCGATTCCGCCGGACGTCTGATTGGCATCAATACCGCGATATACAGCCCGAGCGGCGCCAGCGCAGGCATCGGATTTGCAATGCCGGTGGACACAATCAACCGGGTCGTCCCGCAGCTGATCAGCCATGGCAAATACACACGCCCGGCATTGGGCATTGGCGTCGACGAAGACATCAATCAGCGCTTGACCGCGATACTGGAGATCAGTGGTGTCGTCATTCTGCGGGTGCCCCCGGGCACGGCTGCAGATGCAGCAGGATTGAAAGGTGTCGAAGTCACTCGGGATGGAAGCGTTATTCCGGGAGACATCATTACCGAGATCGAAGGCAAACCCGTGGACAGCGTGAGCAAGTATGTCGCTCGCCTGGATGATTTCAGGGTTGGCGACAGAATCAGGATAACCGTGACGCGCCATGGAAAAAGTCGAGAGGTGCAGGTGACCCTTCAGTCTGGAGGGTGAAATCAAAATAGTGTCAATCTGCGATCGGCAATCACCGTACATTACCGAATCGCAGGTTACTCCATCCATTCGCGCCCAACCACTTCCAGCTTTTCATCGAATCGATATACAAGAGGCACACCAGAAGGTATCTCCACCTTCTCTATCGCTGCCGGATCTATCTTTTCAAGATGCATGACCATACTTCGCAGTGTGTTGCCGTGGCTGATCACCAGCAATCCGACTTTGTCCGCGATTCGGGGCGCCAATATTTCATTCCAATAGGGGAGCAGGCGGCGCTGGCAATCGGATAAGCTCTCGCTACAAGGGAGAAGCGACGGTTCGAGTTCAGAATAGAGAGGATCGAAGCGGGGGTGGCGGGGATCTTCCATATCGAGCGGAGGAGGAGGTTCGAAATAACCGCGCCACCAGCGGCGCGATCTCTGCTCTCCCCATATGGCGAAGATCTCCTGCTTGTTCAAGCCCTGCAACTGGCCATAATGGCGTTCGTTCAGGCGCCAGCAAGAATAACGTGGTATGTGTGTTCGGGATGTTTCTGCGAGCAGGCTGTCTGCCGTCTGAAGGGTGCGCTGCAGCACCGAGGTATGTACTTCGTCAAATTCCAGCCCCTCGGCAGCTATTCGCCTGCCGGCTGCGGCGGCCTGGTCCACTCCCTTTTCATTCAATGGAATGTCGGTCCATCCAGTGAAACGGCTGCTCAGATTCCAGTCGCTGTTGCCGTGACGTATCATCACCAGCACACGCTCTGCCTGCATCATTCCGCCGATTCCATCAGCACCTTGGCCAAGTGGTGGTGGTCGTCCCACGCCTCCAAATGCCACCCCTGACCATCGAAATGAAACCAGTTCAGCGCACAGTTGGGTATCACGAAATCGCGAGCGGTATGCAATGGTCTTCCGGTCGCCTTGCGATAGACGATATCGAGCACGCCCGCGTGGCTGACCGCAGCGATGATCTGCCCGCTGTGATGCCTGATCAGATCATCGATCGCCATACCGACGCGTTGCGCGAACCCGTTCAGACTTTCGCCCGTTTCAAAATCATACTCGAGGTTGCGCGACACATAATGGGCGTGCGCCTCGGGATGGCGTTTCGCTCCTTCTTCCGCAGTGATACCCTGGAATATTCCGTAATGACGCTCGCGCAGATGCGCCACGGTTATTACTTCAAGCCCGCGCCTTGTCGCAACCATCTGTGCGGTGTGATAGGCACGGCTCAGGTCGCTGCTATAGATCGCGCTGAAATTATAATGGGCAGCGTTAAAGGCCATCGCCAACGCCTGGCTGTGCCCCGTCTCGTTCAGAGGAATGTCGGTTTGACCCTGTATGCGCTTTGCAACATTCCAGTCAGTCTCACCATGGCGTATAAAGCAGATTCGGACAGTCATGCCTTCCCTGGGGTACTCCGCGCGAAAACGATTTCAACCGGATCTTTGTAAACCTGCCGCATCTTGTCGTATAACGGGATCGTGGTTCCGTTGATGCGGTTCTGTGTCAGTGCATCAAGATCGACGTCAGCGACCACCACCTGTTCCATGTTGGTCACGCCTTCTGCGGCAATGCCATCGCGCGAGAACGGGAAGTCGGAAGGAGTCATGATGCTTGCCTGACCGTAATGCATGCTCAGCCCTTCCACCGCGAGGTTTCCGACGGTGCTGGTCATCGCAACATATACCTGGTTCTCGATGGCTCGCGCGTGGGCGCAGTAACGCACCCGCCAAAAACCCTGTCGGTCATCGGTGGACGACGGAACGAACAGGATGTCAGCACCAGCCTCGCAAACCATGCGAGCCAGTTCGGGGAACTCGATGTCGTAGCAAAGCAGGATGCCGATGGCACCGTAGTCGGTCTGGAACAGATGCAACTTGCTGCCTGAAGTCGTATCCCACTTGTCGCGTTCCCATCTGGTGCGATGGATCTTGTCCTGCATGAACACATCTCCTTGCGGAGTGAACATGAACGCTGTGTTGTAGAGCAGGCCATCGCGCATGTTGGGGTGGCTGCCGGCAATCAGATAGTAATTGTACTTCCTGGCCATCTCGGCCATCAGAACCTTGTAGCGCGGCGTGTAGTCGTTCATACGCCTGACTGCAGCCTTGATGTCGTTATCCGTATCCAGGAAGGACAGCAACTGGCTGGTGAATATTTCAGGAAGCATGACGAAGTTAGGTTTGTATTCGGCTGCAGCCTTGAGCATGAACCGGACCTGGTTTTCAAAACCATCCCAGTCGTTGATTGAGCGGAGTAAATACTGCACTGCTGCGATACGGACTTTCACGTGACGGCTCCTTGGACTAAGAGGCTGGGCTTTTTTTCATTGTATCGCGGGTTGAGCCAGACGATCAGTGCGGCATACCCCCTGCTTTCGCGGTCTTCGGGTATATAGCCGCTGACTATGCCGCAATAATGGAATCCTTCGTGCAACTGGAAGCTGAGCACTATGTCATGAATGTCACCCCACACGACTTTTTGCGCATATAACTCTGCAGGCATCCGATCGGCGTAAAGATGGTAGCCCGGCAGACGCCCACAGGCGATGATGCGTTTCAGGTTAAGTTGCCTGCACAAAATCCGGCGCTCCCGGTACAGGGCATGTCCGATTCCCGTACCGCGCTTGCGCGGATGAACGAACACTTCTGCCGCATAAAGCGTGCGTCCTTCCGGATTGTGTGTGTCGAAACTGCCTCGCGCGGTGATGTCCTTCCATGTATGTTCGACTTGCCATTCATCCCACGCAACCACGAACGAGCTTGATGCGCCGACAAGCTCACCATCGATCTCGGCTACGAACTGGCCCTGAGGAAAAATCTTCAGCTGATGCATCAGCAAATCCTCGCGCCAGTGGGGGATGGTCGGATAGACTCGCTTTTGCAATTCGATCAACGGTATTACATCGGCGCTGGTGGTATTTCGGACAATTACTTTTCGGCTCATTCCGTAAACGTGCACTCATGTGATGCTGGGTGACCAAGTTTACCTCTTTTTAAATCCGGTCGCCGCTGCGTTGCTGATCATGCGTGCATATACAGACCGCTAATCGCGAATACTTTGCACGGCATCATGGTAGTTATCACGGCTCACCTGTTGTAAGCTTTGCCTTGCATGAAGCGACGAAAAGGCTGATTGCGATTACGATGATGCATCTCCCCGCCCGTATCCCACCCGGAGAAAATCATGCCAACATCGACATGCAAGAACCAGGTGATCGCCGATACGACTGCCGGCGAGATTCATCGGATAGAGGGGAATATGTATTTTCAGCTCTCCGCAGTGAAGCGCGAATGTCTGCATCCGAGCGGCACACATACCATCTGTCCACTGAAAGGTGTAGGAAAATACGACGTCGTGGTTGTGGATGTGCAGGTCAACAGCGGTGCCGCAAGGAATTACTCCGAGCCATCCAACATGGCGGCGCACACCAGGGATCAAGTCGCCCTCTGGCATGGCGTCAAGGTGGAAGGATAGTTCATGGACCTTCAACAACCGCATGCCGGCACATCAGACCAGGCGATGACGTTAGGTCGCCGCCTGGGTGAAGTGAGAGCTCGCACCGAATCATTGTGCGTGCCGCTTGAGACAGAGGACTATGTCATCCAATCCTGCGCAGACGTCAGCCCGCCCAAGTGGCATCTTGCACATACCACATGGTTCTTCGAAACGTTCATCCTGCTGCCTTTTGCGCAGGATTACCGCGTTTACAATGAAGCTTACGCGCATCTGTTTAATTCTTATTATGAAACTGCAGGAACATTTTTCCCTCGGGCGCAGCGCGGCCTTTTGTCGCGCCCGACCGTTTCGGAGATATACCGTTATCGAAGCCATGTGAATGATGCGCTGCAGGCGCTGCTGATGAGTCTGCCACAACGATCCGCACACGACGTCCTCGCGAGAATGGAACTGGGCATCGAACACGAAACCCAGCACCAGGAGTTGTTGCTGATGGACGTGAAATACAATTTCTTTTTCAATCCGATCAAACCGGTTTATCGCAACGTATCTGTAACTCAATCAACCGTCACAGATATGGACTGGCAGACATTCGCCGGAGGGATCGTCGAGATCGGTCATGACGGAGTGGGTTTTTCATTTGACAATGAACGTCCCAGGCACCATACCTTGCTGCAGGATTTTCGGCTGGCAGATCGTTTGGTGAGCAACGAAGAATATCTTGCTTTCATCTCTGACGGCGGTTACCAACGCCCAGAACTGTGGCTTTCAGACGGATGGCACACCATCAACACCCGGAACTGGCTAGCACCTCTATATTGGCTCAATGAAGGCAACGACTGGCAGCAATTCACCTTATCAGGCATTCAGCCACTAAACCCGAACGAACCTGTCGCACACCTGAGTTATTACGAGGCCGATGCCTATGCTCGATGGGATAACAAGAGGTTGCCGACCGAGGCGGAGTGGGAACACGTCGCGTCAACCCTGCCGATCGCAGGAAATTTTCTCGAATCCGGATCGCTTCATCCCCAGGTAGCCAGCCAGCCCGGCCTCACCCAGTTGTATGGGGACCTGTGGGAATGGACGCAAAGTCCGTATACGCCGTATCCGGGATTTCATCCCTTGCCCGGCACGCTGGGGGAATACAACGGAAAGTTCATGAGCGGCCAGATGGTGCTGCGTGGCGGTTGCTGTGTCACGGCGCAGAAACACATACGCGCCACCTTTCGCAATTTTTTCAGACCTGCAGACCGATGGATGTTCTCCGGCCTGCGCCTGGCGGAGGACCGGTGATGCGAAATGAGTCTCCAGTACTGCAAGCTTGTCAAGACGAAGATGATTTCCGCACCACAATCCGCAACTGCTTGCGCCGGAAACCGCGGTCGATACCCCCGAAATATTTTTACGATGCGCGCGGTTCGGAACTGTTCGATCTGATCTGTACCACGCCTGAGTATTACCCGACGCGCGCCGAAACCGGCATTCTCGATCAGTTCGGCGCACATATGGCAAAGCTGATCGGCACTTCCTGTGCACTGATAGAGCTTGGCAGCGGCAGCGCGACCAAGACACCGTTGCTGCTGCGCCACCTGGCTGAAGATGCCGCATATGTGCCGATTGACATCTGCGAACCTCACTTGCTGCAAAGTACACGGAGGCTCAAGACGATGTTTCCGGCCATGCATATGCAACCGCTGTGCGCAGACTACACACGATTACCCCATTTGGTTCTCGAAGATCACAAGAACCTTCGGCGGGTTATTTTCTTTCCCGGTTCCACAATCGGCAATTATGCGCCCGACGAAGCGGTGCAATTGCTGCGGCATGCTGCGCAGTTGGCCGGGCGGAACGGAGCGCTGCTGATCGGGGTGGATTGCAAGAAATCGCCGGCGATGCTGAATGCAGCGTACAACGATGCAAGCGGCTATACCGCGGCATTCAATCTCAATCTGCTTGTTCGCATCAAAAGTGAACTTGGCGCGCAACTCGACCCTGGAGGCTTTGCACACTACGCCTATTACAATACCTCACCAGGGCGCATCGAACTTCACCTGGTAAGCAGGCAGCGGCAGATCATAAGACTGGACGATGAATCGTTTCATTTCGACAAGGGCGAATCCATACACACCGAGAACTCCTACAAATATTCCACACGGGAATTCGAATTGCTGGCGCGAAAAGCGGGGTGGTATCCGAAAATGCTGTGGGCAGACAGGAAAGGTCTGTTCAATGTGCATTATTTGAGCCAGTCCCCCACCGAGCCGCGCAACCTTCCGCGACACGCGTACTGACCTCGAATCGACCGTGAACAAAATTCGACTCGCCTCCTATACGGCACTGACCATGGTAGCTTTCGCGGCCAATTCCGTGCTGTGCCGGCTTGCGCTCAAGGAAACCTCCGTCGATCCGGCAAGTTTCACCACAGTGCGAATTCTTTCCGCTGTGGCGATGCTCTGGCTGGTGATGCGCCGGCGGAAACAGTCATCGCTCGGGCATGGATCATGGCGCAGTGCGCTAGCCTTGTTCATCTATGCAGCCACGCTCTCTTTCGCCTACCGCACCATAGACACCGGTGCGGGCGCTTTGATGCTGTTCGGAGCGGTGCAGGCTACCATGCTATTGGCGGGATACATCGCCGGCGAACGCATGAGCAACTGGCAAAGTATCGGCTTCGCCGCGGCGATGGCAGGATTGGTGATACTGGTGCTACCCGGCGCACACGCCCCATCCCTGCTGGACTCGGTGCTGATGCTGGCGAGCGGGATATCATGGGGGATGTATTCACTGTTCGGGCGCAAAGCGGCAAATCCGGCCGCATCCACCTCGGGCAACTTTCTTCGCGCAGCGCCGCTCACCATAGGAATGTCCTTGCTTGCCCTGCCCTGGATGACGCTGGATGCGCATGGAGTGCTGTATGCAGTATTGTCCGGTTCGTTGTCTTCCGCGCTGGGTTATGTGATGTGGTATCGGGTATTGCAGCAAATGCGGGCAGTGACAGCCTCGACAGTGCAACTCAGCGCGCCGGTGATCGCGGCGCTCGGCGGCATCGTGTTGATGGGTGAGACCGCAACACCGGGATTGCTGATCGCTTCCGTGTTGATACTTGGTGGGATCGCGCTGGTATTGCGCACCGGGAGGATTTGATATGACGCTTCACTGTCGCGAGCGCCCAGCATTAGCGATATTTTCCAGCGCTTGTGCGATAACGCTTCGCGGCGCGGCGATGTTCATGCGCATGAAGCCGCTGCCTTGCTCGCCGAAGATTGTACCGGCACTCAATCCAACACCTGCCTGACGGACGAAGAAGCGCTCAAGCTCCTTGTCGTTCAGTTCCATCGCCCTGCAATCCAGCCATAACAGAAATGTGCCTTCCGGTTCTACCAGCTTTATCCGCGGCAGGTGCTGCAGCATAAATTCGCGCACGAACCGGCGTGTTGTTTCAAGATAATCGAGCAAGCCTGCCAACCAGGTTGCACCCTCGCGATAAGCGGCCTCGAATGCCACGACGCCGAACGGGTTTGCAGCGCCGACATGCAAAGTGCCGAAGGCTTTTGCTATCGCGGTCCGATCCATTTGATCCGGCACGATCAGGGCTGAGAGCCCCAGCCCCGGTGTATTGAAAGTCTTGCTGGGCGCAATGGCAGTGATGATCTTGACCTCACCATCGTTCAATCTGCCCAGCGGTGTGTGATGTATACCGGGACAGGTCAGGTCCGCATGGATCTCGTCCGACACCACTGCGACCCCATAGCGCCGGCAGATTTCGAGCAGCGCCTGCAACTCGTCCGGCTGCCACACCCTTCCGACCGGATTGTGCGGGGAACACAGCAGC
>QJWF01000131.1 GCA_003235435.1 Nitrosomonadales bacterium | reverse complement strand
ATCATCACCATGCGCGCCACCCAGAAGAATATGATGTCGAAGCCTGTCACCAGCACCGAAGAGGGCAGATACATATCGAGCGCGGGATTGGATTTCGCTGGATACTCCGGTGTCCAGTCCAGCGTGGAGAACGGCCACAGCGCGGAGGAGAACCAGGTATCAAGTACGTCTTCATCACGATCAAGTTGACCGGCATAACCCGCTTTGTCGGCCAGCAGGCGGGCTTCGGCTTCGTCACGAGCGACGAACACTTCGCCGTTTGTTCCATACCATGCCGGGATCTGATGTCCCCACCACAGCTGGCGAGAAATGCACCAGTCCTGGATATTGTTCAGCCATTGGTTGTAAGTGTTCACCCAGTTGTCAGGGTGAAACTTGATCTCTCCGGAAGCCACGCATTCCAGCGCCTGATCGGTGATGCTCTTACCGTCGTTACCCGGCTTACTCATCGCGACGAACCACTGGTCGGTGAGCATTGGTTCGATTACCACGTGAGTGCGGTCACCGCGCGGTACTTTGAGTTTGTGCTTCTCAATCTTTTCCAACAGGCCGACTGCTTCAAGGTCGGAGACAATCTGCTTGCGCGCAATGAAACGGTCTAAACCTCGATATGCGTCTGGTAATTCAGTGCTGGTGGTTAGATAAGCATCCATATGGATGCCTTTATGGTAATCCCCGTCAATGAGTTCAGAGATTTCCCCGTTCGAGTGAGTAAATCTGGCGCCTGATATCAATATAACTTCTGCATTACTTCGGACATTTCCATTAAGTTCCAAGACGCTGACCATTGGCAATTTATGCCGATGACCGACGGCATAGTCGTTGAAGTCATGTGCGGGCGTGACCTTGACCACGCCGGTGCCGAATTCCCTGTCAACGTATTCATCGGCAATGATGGGGATATTGCGATCGCATAATGGCAAGCTGATCATTTTGCCGATCAGATGCTGGTAGCGTTCGTCTTCAGGATGCACCATCACGGCGACGTCGCCAAGCATAGTCTCAGGGCGGGTGGTCGCGACAGTAAGGTGATTTAGCCCATGCAGATTGTCCATTTCGGCGAGCGGGTAGCGGATATGCCACATGAAGCCATCTTCCTCTTCCTGCACCACTTCCAAATCGGACACGGCAGTGTGCAACTTTGGGTCCCAGTTCACCAGGCGTTTGCCGCGATAGATCAGGCCTTCGTTGTACAGGCGCACGAAAGTCTCAGTGACAGAGCGCGACAATCCATCGTCCATCGTGAAACGCTCGCGCGACCAGTCCGGCGAAGTGCCAAGACGGCGCATCTGGCGGGTGATAGTGTCTCCGGAATATTTCTTCCACTCCCAGACCTTCTCGATGAACTTTTCGCGTCCCAGGTCGCGGCGGGAAATGCCCTGGGCATCGAGCTGGCGTTCCACGACGATCTGCGTGGCGATACCCGCGTGATCTGTGCCCGGCTGCCACAGCGTGTTATCCCCTTTCATGCGGTGATAACGGGTCAGCGCGTCCATCAGGGTCTGGTTAAAGCCGTGCCCCATGTGCAGTGTTCCGGTCACATTGGGCGGAGGCAGCAGGATGCAGAAATTTTCGGCTTTTTTCGGGTCGAGCCCGGCCTTGAAATACCCGGAATTTTCCCACTTGGGGTACCAGCGCGATTCGATATGTTTCGGTTCGAAACTTTTTGCGAGTTCCATTGCGTTACCTTATGGTGCGATTTGCTGCGGCAAACAGCCTGTCCTGTTCTTATTGCGCCCGCCGAGCCGTTGCTAATGACGATGGGGGCGCGATTATAACGGGAATGGTGGTTGTGCTGTTCATGATAACCGGCGACCTGGCTGGCATTGTATGTCCGCCCGGTCGAACGGCTAGCGGCAATAACAAATATACTTACTTGCGCATATCAAGATGCGCATTAAGTGCTTCCTGCAGCAATTCGGGCAATTCTGCCTTAAGTTCGTTGATGGCTTGCTTGACAGTATGACGCTGCAATTGTTCGAGTTTCTGTGCTAGTTTCAGGGAAAACAGGGTCTCGAGATGTTTCTCAAGTTGCCGCAAAAACTGCTGCTTTTCTTTTGTGCTGAGCAAGGCATGAGGAGAAGCTTCCTCGACGATTTCGGTCAGGGTAGGCAAGTCTTCCGTTTTCACTTTGGCGGAAACCTGCGTCAATACCGGCAATTTATCAGCAGGGTTATTGCGTGGGTGTTTGATTGAAGTCATTCGTTATGCGTCCCGGTGCATGGTTGGCGGACAAATCGATGTGACGCAGTTCATAACCGCGGTCACGATAAAACTTGAAGCGCAATCGGCCTAGTTGGCTGTCTTCAGCATCGTCGCCGATGATTTCGATGACACGCTCGAAGCGGCTGAAAAAAGGCATGCATTCGTTGTGCAAAGTAATCAGCAGCTCGTGATGCGGGAATTTTTCGCTTCCATGATCTATAACCACCGGCGATAGCACTGCATCCCTGTCATCCCCGCGGCAATGCGGGATGAAGGCGGTGGCGGGGAAATGCCAGAGCAATTTATCAAGGGCATCATTGGTTGCGCTATCGGGAGTGCTGAGGATCACGCGCACGCCATTTTGCATCGCCTTGTGGCTCAACTGGCAGGCGGTGCGCAGCTTGTCTCTTGAACCGGTGTAGAAATCCACTTTAGTCATGATTTCTGCGCGCGATTGATCAGATACTGAGCGAGCAGCGGTACCGGCCGTCCTGTGGCTCCCTTCTCCTTGCCGGATTTCCATGCGGTTCCTGCAATGTCAAGGTGAGCCCAGCGGAAATCCTTCGTAAAGCGCGACAGGAAGCAGGCCGCGGTGATGGTGCCGCCCGCGCGCCCACCGATGTTCTGCATATCCGCGAAGTTGCTGTCCAGCAGCGGTTGATAATCTTCCCACAACGGCAGTTGCCATGCCCTGTCGTGAGCTTGTTCTCCCGCTGCCAGCAGTTCCTTGGCGAGCTTTTCCTCGTTGCTGAACAGACCGCTGGCCACATGGCCCAACGCGATCACGCAGGCACCTGTAAGCGTGGCGATGTCGATCACGGTGTCCGGCTTGAACTTTGCCGAATAGGTCAGCGCATCACAAAGGATGAGGCGGCCTTCAGCATCGGTGTTGAGTATCTCTATGGTTTGACCGGACATGCTGGTGACGATATCGCCAGGCTTGGTGGCGTTGCCGCTGGGAAGGTTTTCGCAACTCGGAATCACGCCGACCACGTTCAGTTTCAAGCCCATCTCGGCGAGAGCCTGCATCGTGCCGAGCACACTGGCTGCACCGCACATGTCATATTTCATCTCGTCCATCTCTGCGCCGGGCTTGAGCGAGATGCCGCCGGAGTCAAAGGTGATGCCCTTGCCGACCAGCACGATGGGCTTCTGCTTTTTTTCGGCGCCATGGTATTCCATTGTGATGAATTTGGCAGGTTGCTCGCTGCCACGCGTGACTGAAAGCAAGGAGCCCATGCCAAGTTTTTGCATATCTTTTTCTTCCAGCACGGTGGTCTTGATGGATTTGTGCGCCTTCCCAATCGCCTTCGCCTGCGTAGCGAGATAGGTTGGTGTGCAGACGTTGCCGGGAAGGTTGCCGAGTGTTTTCGCGAGTGACATGCCATGTGAGGTCGCGGAGGCATATTCGAGTACCGTTTTCAAGGCGACAGCAGGTTTGTCCAGTGTCGCCAGGGTGATGTTTTTCAGCGACGCTGCTTTGGCAGGTTTGCTCTTGAGACTGTCGGCACGAAAAGCCTGCTCCGTGGCGGCAAACACCGTTTGTCTGACTACCCATGCGGCATCCTTGCCCAATCCCTCATCGGTCAGATATAGCACGGCATCCTTCGCGGGTGTGTCGTTCAGCTTGCCGAAGGTCGCGCGCAAGATATCAACGCTGTTCTTGTTATTGATTTCGCTTGCCTTGCCCAGACCCACAAGAAGAACGCGCTCTGCCGCGATGCCTGGGAGCTTGTGCAACAGCAGCGTTGTGGCGGACTTGCCGTTCATGTCTCCGCGAGAGACAAGTTCGTTGAGAGCATGTTTGGTTGACTTGTTCAGCAACTGTGCTGCGGCAGTCAGTTTTCCACCTTCATAGACGCCTACCACCAGGCAACCGCTGCGCTGCTTCTCCGGAAGACTTTGTTTTATGCTAAATTCCAAATGCTGCTCCTTAGTGGAAAATAAACTATTCCTAGATGCAAGATTATCCGCAAACCGGACGTATAAAGTCAAAGCCGTTCCGAAAAAGCATTTTTCAGCGTGCTTTGGCGGGGGAATTCGCCAGCAATGGATTGCTGGTGTTCGCAGTGTTGCTCGGCATAGTTGTAGTCAGCCAATTGATACGCCTGTTGGGCGATGCGGTCAGCGGAAGACTCGCTGTGGATGGGGTGCTGGCACTGCTCGGCTTCAGCGCCATGAACTATCTGCCGGTACTGCTTTCCGTCAGTCTGTTCATCTCAATCTTGCTGACTTTGTCCCGGTGTTACAAGGATAGCGAGATGGTGGTGTGGTTCAGTTCCGGCGTTGGGCTTACGCGCTGGATAGGTCCGGTACTGGCCTATGCGTTGCCGGTGGTGGCGGTAATTGCGCTGCTGAGCATGGTGTTGACGCCATGGGCGTTGCTTAAGGCTGACCAGTTCAAAAATAAATTGGAAAGCCGCGACGATGTGACTGCCGCCACGCCGGGCATGTTCCGCGAGTCCAATCAGGCAGATCGGGTATATTTCATCGAGAACGTGGATCCCGGCTCGAATCGCATCAGCAATGTTTTTGTCCAGTCTGAGCAAAACGGCAGAATCGGAACAATGGTGGCTCGGCAGGGATTGCAGGAAACACTGCCGAACGGTGATCGTTTTCTGGTGCTGCTCAATGGCACGCGCTATGAGGGGGAAAGCGGACAGCGCGATTACAGCATAATAGAGTTCGAGCGCTATGCGATACGTATTGACAGCATACCTGTCAAGCAGCCGCGCATCTGGGTGCGCACCATGTCTACTCCGGAATTATGGAACAATCCAACGCCATGGAACCTCGCGGAACTTGATTGGCGTTTGGGTTTGCCGATCAGTGCTGCACTTCTGGCGATGCTGGCTATCCCTTTGAGTTACGTCAATCCGCGTGCGGGACGCTCGCTGAATCTGATTTTGGCGCTGGTCCTTTATATGCTCTACAACAACTTGATCAGTGTCACCAATTCCTGGGTGGGGCAGGAGAAATTGTCACAGGGCATCGGACTGTGGGGGATACATGCGGCCATGTTGTTGATTACCGTATTGATGTTTCATCGGCGTATGACACTGTTTTCGCTTCGCAGGGTTTTGGCTGGCAAACGCCCACGTCTGGCTGCCAATCCGTCATCAGAGGCGGGACCGAGCCAACCTTCTGCACTGGACGAAACTGAACAAAGATAAGGCTATGAATCTGCTCACACGCTATCTGGGCCGTGAAATTTATGTCAGCGTTGCGCTTGTGCTGGCAGCGTTGTTAATGTTGTTTGCCTTCCTGGACTTTATCCGTGAACTGAGCTCTATCGGAGAGGGGCAATATAACCTCGGGTATGTATTGCTGTTCGTGCTGCTGACCGTACCCGGCCACACATATGAATTGTTTCCTGTCGTGGTTCTGGTGGGTACCATCTTTGCGCTGGTGCAGTTGGCTGCCAATTCGGAGATGACAGTATTTCGGGCTTCAGGGGCGTCGCTTGGTCAAATGATCGGAGCGCTGTTCAAGATTGCCTTGCCTTTGGTGGTTTTGAGCCTTGTTTGCGGTGAATTGCTCGCGCCGCCAAGCGAGCGTATGGCCCAGAAATTGAGGTTGAAGGCACAGAATGCGCAGGTTTCGCTGAAAGAGTTCCGCTCCGGCGTTTGGGTAAAGGATGAGCGCAACTTCGTGAATGTGAAGAACGTGATGCCTGACACCAGTCTTTCGAATATCGACATCTACCGATTCGATGAAACCTATCATCTGCGGGAAATCATTAAAGCCAAGCGGGCAAGTTTTGTCGAGCAGGGGATCTGGAAACTCGATCAGGTGCTGGAGACGAGATTTGGAGAAACGGGTGTGTCTGTCGCCAACTGGCCCAGTCAGGAATGGCGTTCAGCGCTGAATCCGGAAATCTTCAGCGTACTGCTGGTCGTACCCGAACAGATGTCGGCGTGGCATCTATACCAATATACGGGGCATTTGCGTGACAACCGTCAAAAGAGCGGACGCTATGAGATCGCTATGTGGAACAAGCTGGTTTATCCGCTTGCGACCATGGTGATGATGATTCTTGCATTGCCGTTTGCAAGCTACCACCGGCGCGCAGGGGGAGTGGGAGCGATGGTGTTCATGGGTATCGTGCTTGGGTTGTTGTTTCATTTTTTTGGCAGACTGGTTGGCAGCCTGGGAGCGCTCAATGATTGGCAGCCATTTATCAGCGCAACGGCGATGACAGCGGTGTTTCTATTGCTTGGATTGACTATGCTATGGTGGACTGAGCGGCGCTGACGCACGAAAAGCGCAGGATTCAAACGGAAGGATATTTTATAGACTTATCAATTGGCAGTATCAGTATCCGTATTGTCAGTTCGTTGAGCTTTTTGTTTCTGTTCCTGCTTGATCATCTGCTTTACCTCCTCGCGCTTATCCGCAGGCACTTTTTTAAAAGCCTGATACTTTTCTCTTGCGGCTTCGCGTTGTTCAGGTGTCAACTCGCTCCAGACGGTCAAGCGTTCCTGGAAGCGTTGCTTCTCGACGTGCGAAAGGTGTGGGTATTGTTTGGCAGTCTTGAGCAGTCGCTGTTGCTGGATTTCGGGCAAACTATCCCATTGTTGAGCCAAGGGCGCCAAGGCTTCACGCTGGGCCGCGGACAGTGATTGCCATGAGTCCGGTGCCGCACTGGCCAGCGAACCAATCAGCAGCGGCAGGAACAAGAAAGCGGGCAGAAATTTTCTCGTGAACACAAAAATAATTCTAACAAATATAGTGTTACGACTCAATCTACAACGACTTCTATGGGTAGTTCGTCCGTCAGCATGGCAACGTCAAGCTCGCTGATCTGTTGCTCTTGGGCATGCTGCCAATAACCGGCTGAGAAAATCAGGATTGCCACAAGCAAGGCGGTGAACAACCATTGTTGTCCCGAGTGGGGCACTAGGTTATACGTCCAGCGACCCGTGCTAAGGGCTGCGACGGGCGAAAGCACCCGCTGCCTCTTGAGCGCATTTCGGCGCGCGTCAGCCAAGGCAGACAACGTGCTGTCGTCCAGTTGTCGTGAACTTTGTGTCAGCAGTTGAGCGACCTTCCCGGGATCCAGCTTGGTCGTCATGGTAGTTCAACTCCTTTCGATTTTAGTGCTTCGGCGAGTGAGTGAGTCGCCCTAGAACAGTGCGTCTTGACACTACCTTCCGTGCAGCCCATCGCGGCGGCTGTTTCAATAGTATCCAATCCTTCCCAATAACGCAGCAGGAATGCTTCACGTTGACGGGCAGGAAGCTCGCTTAGAGCTTGTTCGATCAATGCAATGAGTTGCTGTTGGTGCAGGGATGCGTCCGGGGCAGCAGGTACAGACTGGTTTTCGCTGTCCTCGAGAATATCCAGCGGATCGAATTTCTCTTCCTCATTATTGGATCGCATGCCCGAAAACAGGGTAACCCAGGCATTCCGGACCTTTTGCCTGCGATAGTGATCGCGGATGGTGTTTTGCAGTATGCGCTGGAATAACAGCGGAAGTTCTTCAGCAGGCTTGTCGCCGTACTTTTCCGCGAGCTTGAGCATCGCGTCCTGAACGATGTCCAGCGCAACCTGTGTATCGCGCACAGCAAAGACTGCGTGCTTGTATGCCCTGCGTTCGATACTGCTGAGAAATTGGTTTAATTCGGCGGGAGTGCTCAGTTTTTCACCTCATGCTAGTGTGTGCATGGTAACAAATTGCCATTCTTGCCGCTTGAGACCATGCCAATAGCACGGCAAAGGTTGACCAAAGCGTTCCCAACCATTATCTTACACGGTCTTTTTTGGCTTAAATACTAAGGTGCCTGTGATGGAGTTGACCGGTGCGGAGATCGTAATCCGCTGTTTGCAGGAAGAGGGAGTCGAATACATATTCGGCTACCCAGGCGGCGCAGTGCTGCACATATATGATGCACTGTTTCAGCAGGACAAGGTCAAGCATATATTGGTTCGTCATGAACAGGCAGCGGTACATGCTGCTGACGGTTATGCGCGTTCTTCGGAGAAAGTTGGCGTGGCATTGGTCACTTCCGGCCCGGGAATCACCAATGCGGTTACGGGCATTGCGACCGCGTACATGGACTCCATACCGCTGGTCATTATCAGCGGCCAGGTTCCCAGCTATGCGATCGGCGAAGATGCCTTCCAGGAGGTTGATGCAGTCGGTATTACTCGACCTTGTGTAAAGCACAACTTTTTGGTCAAGGATGTGAAGAACATCGCCACGACCATCAAGAAAGCATTCTTTCTTGCAAAAT
>QJWF01000104.1 GCA_003235435.1 Nitrosomonadales bacterium | reverse complement strand
ATACGCCGCCGCGCAAAAGAGCACATGGGTGAGTATTTTCATAAATTTGCTTTTGACTTTCCTGCAGGTCGTGGGAGGTTTTTTTGCACACTCGCAGGCCTTGATGGCGGACGGCCTGCATTCCTTGTCGGATCTTCTATCCGATATACTGGTGCTGTTCGCAAACCGGCATGGCAATCGCCATGCCGACGCCAATCATCCTTACGGCCATGCGCGGGTGGAGACTGCTGCCACACTGATTTTGGGCGCATTTTTGGCAGTGCTCGGGGTGGTGTTGCTGGTCGCTGCGGCAATGCGATTGCAGCAACCGCATGCACTGATGTCGGTCAACCCTGTAGCACTCGCAATCGCGGTCTTTGCTTTGGTTGCGAAAGAAGGGTTGTTCCGGTACATGCTGGCGATTGCCAAGCGGGTTCGTTCGCAGATGCTGGTGGCAAACGCGTGGCACGCGCGGTCGGATGCCGCTTCATCTCTGGTAGTTATCGTCGGTGTGGCCGGCAACCTGCTCGGCTTTACCTTCCTTGATCTGGTTGCCGCAGCGGTGGTGGGCGTGATGATCGCTCACATGGGCGGCAAACTTGCGTTTGAGGCGCTGGCCGAACTGGTCGATACGGGTCTGGATGCGGAAGAGGTAGAGGCTATAAGACAGACTTTGCTCAAAACCCATGGAGTAAGAAGCCTTCATGAACTCCGCACACGCAAGATGGCGGACAATGCTCTGGTTGATGCGCACATCATCGTCGATCCAAAGGTCAGTGTTTCCGAAGGTCATTACATCGCGGAGGCGGCACGCAATGCCGTGCTAAAGAACCACCACGTGATGGACGTGATGGTTCATATCGATCCTGAGGATGACCTGAAAGCCAAGCCAAATGTGCATTTGCCCAGCCGACCGGAATTGATGGAATATCTCTTGGAGCGGCTTGCGAATCAGAATTTGCAGAATAACCGCGTGGTATTTCACTACCTGGATGGGAAAGTGGACGCCGAGATTTATGTGTGTTCCACGCAACAACAGGCGGACACTTTGCAGGCACATTGCAACGATCTGGTGAGTGATAGTGATATTTTCCGAGGTATCCAGGTCCATAATAGTTGCGCACAATAATGGTGCGCCAATAGATTGCTGGCGCCCTTATTTGGTGCAAAGATTATATGTGCTACGCAGCGTGCTTGTGGCACAATGCCTGTCCGCTGGGCGTATGGCAGTTGGCACGCTTTCTGCAATACTAAATTTCGGGTTTTTGGTTAACTGTTAAATTTTGATGCTTTAGGAGAAGGTTATGTCGATGTCGGCAAGTGATGTTTTAAAGATGATTAAAGAGCGTGAAGTCAAATTTGTGGATTTCCGTTTTACAGATACGCGCGGCAAGGAGCAGCATGTGGGTGTTCCGGTTAAATGCATGGGTATGGACAAGTTTGAGGATGGCCATGCGTTTGACGGATCCTCCATCGCCGGTTGGAAGGGCATCCAGGCCTCGGATATGCTTTTGATGCCGGATCCTGCAACGGCTTTTCTGGACCCTTTCATGGATGAAAACACCATGGTGATCACCTGCGATGTGGTGGAACCAACGGATGGCAAGGGTTATGACCGCGATCCGCGCTCCATCGCGAAGCGCGCTGAAGCATACCTAAAGTCCAGCGGCGTCGGCGATGCCGCCTACTTCGGCCCTGAACCGGAATTCTTTGTTTTCGATTCGGTGAATTGGCAAGTCGATATGTCCGGATGCTTCTGCAAGGTGAATTCAGAAGAAGCGGCGTGGGCTTCTGCGGAGAAATTTGACAGCGGAAACATTGGCCACCGCCCAACCGTAAAAGGCGGATACTTCCCGGTTCCACCGGTTGACAGCCTGAACGATATCCGTGCTGCGATGTGTCTTGCTTTGGAAGAAATCGGGGTCGAGGTTGAAGTACATCACCACGAAGTCGCGACTGCCGGACAATGCGAGATCGGCACCAAGTTCAACTCTCTGGTGCGTCGCGCTGATTGGACACAGGTTCTGAAATATGTCGTGCACAACGTGGCTCATCAGTACGGCAAGACCGCAACATTTATGCCCAAGCCCATCGTCGGCGACAACGGCTCCGGTATGCACGTGCACCAGTCGATCTGGAAAGGAGGCAAGAACCTCTTTGCGGGCAACGGTTACGCCGGCCTGTCTGAAACAGCGCTGTACTATATCGGCGGCATCATCAGGCATGCAAAGGCACTGAATGCAATCACCAACCCGGGCACCAATTCGTACAAACGACTGGTTCCGCATTTTGAAGCACCGACCAAATTGGCTTATTCGGCAAAAAATCGCTCTGCTTCAATTCGGATTCCTCATGTGGCAAGTGACAAGGCGCGCCGTATCGAAACGCGTTTCCCGGATCCAACCGCGAATCCCTACCTGGCTTTCTCAGCCTTGATGATGGCTGGCGTGGATGGCATTCAAAACAAGATCCACCCGGGCGATCCTGCTGACAAAAACCTGTACGATTTGCCGCCGGAAGAAGAGGCAAGTATCCCGACTGTGTGCAGTTCTCTGGATGAAGCTTTAGGGCACCTTGATAAGGACCGTGAATTCCTGACTCGCGGCGGT
>QJWF01000042.1 GCA_003235435.1 Nitrosomonadales bacterium | reverse complement strand
AAGCCCTTCTCGCGTGATGCCGCTCGCGCTGTAGCCGCACATCTCCATGATGTCGGAGATGGATCTTGCAGTTCCAGACGAGCCGATGGCCAGTTGCCATTGGTCCTTGAAGTCCGCAACGATGTTTTGCAATTCGATGCGCGCGGCGAGCTCGGCCTGCTTCAGATTCTGCTTGGTGATCCTGCCATCCGCAAAGAAGCGGCTGGTGAAACTGACGCAGCCCATATACAAGCTCTCCATCTTGTGCGGCGTAAGGCCTTTGCCGATGATGAATTCGGTGGAACCGCCGCCGATGTCCATCACCAGAATGTTTTCATCCGATGGCGGCAGTCCGTGCGCCACGCCGATATAGATCAGGCGCGCCTCTTCGAGACCCGAGATGACCTCTATCGGAAACCCCAGGACTTGTTCGGCCTGCACGATGAATTCTGTGGAATTCCTAGCCACGCGGAAAACGTTAGTGGCAACCGCGCGTACTGCTTCCTGGGGCAGCTCACGCAGTCGTTCGGCGAACAGGCTCAAGGTTGTCAGCGCGCGATGCTGGGCTTCGGCATCGAGGAAATTTTCGGCGGTAAGTCCGGCGGCGAGCCTTACCGGCTCGCGCAAGCCGTCCAGCATGTAGAGCTGTTCACCCTCGGCACGCGCGATTTGCAGTCGGAAACTGTTTGAACCGAGATCAACAGCGGCGAGGATAGGCTGCTGCTGCACTATTCCCTGATTTCCTCATCGATCTCATCCACGGTGATATGACGGACATCGCGTCCCTTGACCATGTAGATGACATACTCGGCCATGTTCTTGGCATGGTCGCCGATGCGCTCGATCGCCTTTGCCACAAACAGGATCTCCAGCGAAGTGGAAATAGTGCGGGGGTCTTCCATCATGAAGGTGATCAGATAACGCATGATGGAGCGAAATTCGTCGTCTACCTGGTCATCCTGGCGTACAACCTGCGCGGCCAGCACCACATCGAGGCGGGCGAATGCATCAAGGGATTTTCGCAGCATATCGACCGCGATATCCGCAGCATGCTTGATCTCCTGATAGCGGGGCAGAGCGAAACCCTGCTTCTGCGAGAGCAGCTTTGCCATACGCGAGATCTTTTCCGCTTCGTCGCCGATGCGCTCGAGATCGGTGATGGTCTTGATCACCGCCATCACCAGGCGCAGGTCACCCGCTGCCGGTTGGCGCCGCGCGATCATCTGGCTGCAAGCCTCGTCTATCTTCACTTCCATCGCATTGACACGATGATCGTCCTCGATCACGCGATTCATCAAGGCAACGTTGCCGCTGACCAACGATTCAACGGCGCTTTTTATCTGGCTCTCGACCATGCCGCCCATTTGCAACACGCTGGCGCGGATGGCTTCGAGATCGGCATCGAATTGCTTGGAGGTGTGTTCACTACTCATGATCTGATCCTTGATTGGGTTTTCCAGTGCAATCGTTCAAGATATGCTGCAAATGTTAAGTTCTGATGACAGTTCGCTAGACCGTCATCTTCTTCACGCCCTCAGGCGTGCCCAACAGCAGCACATCGGCGGCGCGGCGCGCGAACAGGCCGTTTGTGACCACGCCGGCGATATGGTCCAGTGTGGATTCCAGTTCGACAGGGTTCATGATATTCAATCCGTGGACATCGATGATGATATTGCCGTTGTCGGTGGTGAAACCTTCGCGCAGCTTGGGTTGTCCGCCCAGCGCCACCAGTTGCCGCGCAACCGAGCTCCGTGCCATCGGGATAACCTCGACCGGCAGCGGGAACTTGCCCAGCACGTCCACCAGTTTGCTGGCATCGCACACGCAAATGAATTTTTTGCTCGCGGCAGCAACGATCTTTTCGCGCGTCAATGCTCCGCCTCCGCCCTTGATCATATGCATATGGCGTGTGATCTCGTCCGCACCATCGACATACACCGGGAGGTCGCCCGCGTCGTTAAGCGACAGCACTTCTATGCCATGTCCCTGCAGCCGTTTCGCCGAAGCCTCCGAGCTGGCAACCGCGCCGCGTATTTTGTGTTTGATTCCGGCCAGTTCATCGATGAAGAAGTTGGCAGTGGAGCCGGTACCCACGCCGACGATGCAATCGACTGGAACATATTCGATGGCGGCCCGGGCGACGGCGCGTTTCAGATCATCCTGGTTGTTCATGCTGCATCCCTCAGTTCAATATTATTAATTTGCACATGGGATTATTGCAGGATTTGAAGAGGTTTTGTGGGTTTTGCTCAAGATGGGAGCGTGGTGCAAAAGAATCAAGGGCGGAAAATCCGCCCTTTATTACCCTGGCCGACGCAATATTCCCGTATGCAGCTTACCACTGATAGGAAATGCCGATCGAGATAACCGGCCACCATTTGAAGCCGCTCAGATCGCTTTGCAATTTGGTTTTTTCTGCAGCGAGGTCGCTCGCAAACGTACCACAACCTGTATTGCAGGTGCCTATCATATCGATGATGGGCGAGCCCTGGTATACCGCACCGATATCAGTGACCAGACCCCAGCCCTTGTCGGCTGCCGTTGGATTGCCCCAGCCTACCCCAAGGTATGGCGAAACCGGGTTGAATGACATGGTGGTCTGCAAAGAACT
>QJWF01000158.1 GCA_003235435.1 Nitrosomonadales bacterium | reverse complement strand
ACCTATTGGGATGACATCAACTATAGTAATACTCCAAACGGTCCGCCAGCTGGATTGCAACAGACAACTTTTGTGCCCGCCACTAAAGTTATTCCATCCGTCCGCTCCAAATTCCGATCGGAAGATGCTGGCTCAGTAACTTACAGCTATACGATTTCAAACGGAGCAATAGCAAAACAGCCCATTGTAATGCTGAGTCTGGAACAGACAGAGCGTGTTGAGGGTGAGCGCGACTTGCCCTCCACAACTGCTCAAGTCAGTGAGTTGACGCAGATTTTGAGTGCTAATATGTCGACCTTAAATAGCCCGAAAAATTGGAGCGGAAATGTTAATCGCATTCCTGGGTATTCCAGCATCGTCTGGCTAGCCAATGACGTTGGTACAGATGGCATTCCGTCAGGACACACCCTAGCCGGATTTGGATTCTCCAGCCCGGCTTTGCCGGGTATGAGCGAGGCTAGAATAAAGGGGGTCGGTGGCGTGTTCGGTTATGCGGGAGAAGGCCCGGCTGATGATAGTGCTATTTTGCCCGAGTTAAACAGGCTCAAAAATAACGACTTCATTTCCCGATCCGCCGCCGTCCCCGCCATTGCCGTCCCCGATCCATTCGACCCTGTTGTCTTGCTCGAGCGCATACAGACCCATATGCACACATGGATCGAAATGAAACTGCTCGACCCGGCGTTCTCCGCGCAACTTGATCGTTCCTTCCAGTCCGCGATCAGCGCCTACCGCCTAAACCAGCCCAAGGTCGGCAAGAAACAAATCCAGACGATGCTTGAACTGATCAAGAAGGAACACGCCGAGTCGGACATTGAAGACGACAACATAGATCCTGGCAAGAAGGATGAACACCACGATAAAAACATGCTGATCGACAAACTCGCCGCGCGCATCCTCGACTTCGACCTCAAGTACGTGACTAAACGCATGGGCGGGGACAAGGACGATTGAGGCGATGCGTAGACAGGCACTTGCTATGTCAATCTCGCATGAGCTTTCTCACATTGTGTATTGAATGACTTGTGACTCGAGACAAAAAGGCCTCTTAGTAGCTTGGGGGCGCTTCTGAATCCCTCCAAGATGTATAATGCGCGCCCTCTGTGCGATCGAGTCGCACCCCATTCCCTGAAGATCGCATGATCAAAAGAATACTCAAGAACGTATTTCGCAAGTCCGCCAAAGTCAGAACCGAAGGAAATGCGCAGGTAATCCCGTTCGGATTGCATGGTGTCGCGCGCGACCAGATCAGTTACGGCGCTTGTAAAGTCACCGACGGCCTGCAGGCCGCGGGCTATCAGGCATATGTGGTCGGTGGCGCGGTGCGAGATTTGCTGCTGGGACGGGTACCGAAGGATTTCGATGTGGCGACCGATGCGACGCCGGAGGAGGTGCGCAGCGTGTTCCGGCGTTCGCGCATCATCGGGCGGCGCTTCCGGCTGGTGCATGTGATGTTCGGGGAGGAAGTGGTCGAGGTGTCTACATTCCGCAGCCTGATCGATTCCGGGGATGCGCAGACTGACGAGCATGGACGCCTGTTGCGCGACAACCAGTTCGGCGACCGGGAACAGGATGCAGCGCGACGAGATTTCACGGTCAATGCGCTGTACTACGATCCAACCACACAGCAGATATACGACTACCACGGCGGATATGCGGACACCCGCAAGCATTTGTTGCGCATGATCGGGGAGCCGAAGTCGCGTTATCGAGAGGATCCGGTGCGCATGTTGCGGGCGGTGCGATTGTCCGCGAAGCTGGACATACGGCTGGACGAAGGAACCGCTGCGCCGATCGCAGGCATGAAAGGCCTGCTTGACAACGTGCCGCAGGCACGATTGCTCGATGAGGTATTGAAGATGCTGTTGTCCGGCCACTCGGTGGTGTGCATCCAGCAGTTGCGCAAGATGAATCTGCACCACGGTCTGTTGCCGCTGCTGGACGTGATCCTGGAGCAGCCGATGGGTGAGAAATTCGTGATGCTGGCATTGCGCAGCACCGATGAGCGGCTCAGCCAGGAAAAGCCGGTGTCGCCCGCGTTCCTGTTTGCGGCTTTGTTGTGGCACGAGGTGCTGGCAGCATGGAAAATGCGGCTGCAGCAAGGCGAGCGTCCGGTGGGAGCGATGCATACGGCGATGGATGAGGTGCTTGCCAGACAAAAGGAACGTCTCGCCATTCCGCATCGCCAGGACGCGGTGATGAAGGAGATTTGGCTGATGCAGCATCGCTTCGAGCAGCGTTCTGGCCAGCGACCGTTCCGCCTGTTGGAACAGCCGCGTTTTCGCGCCGGCTTCGATTTCCTGTTGCTGCGTTGTGCCAGCGGTGAAATGGACGATGAACTGGGGCTGTGGTGGGACGAGTTCCAGGACGCCAGTTCCGAGCGTCAGGCGGAAATGCTGCATCCCGAAGTGGCAGGAGAAAGAAAACGCCGCCGCAAGCCACGCAGAAAAAAAGCAGCTGTGGCAGAAAGCGAAGCGCCGGCGAACGAGCACGCGGACACCGGGACCGATGTCCGGTTTGTAGAGTGATGCAGCACCTCGCCTTCATCGGGCTGGGCAGCAATCTGGAAAATCCGAGCAGCCAATTGCAACGCGCCT
>QJWF01000244.1 GCA_003235435.1 Nitrosomonadales bacterium | reverse complement strand
CCTGCTTCGCCGGACCCGGGTGTTTTGATATCGACCACGCGCATCACCCGCGCATCCACTGAGCTTATATCAAGAGCGCCTCCTGTTTCCAGCGAGACTTCATAACCGGCGTCGCACAATGAACCCAGCAAGGGGAGGCAATTCTTCTGCGACAACGGCTCGCCCCCGGTGACTGTGACATAACTGGTCGAATAATCTGCAACCTGCCTGAGTATCTCGTCGATGCTGATGTTTTTTCCTCCGGTAAACGCATATGCAGTATCGCAATAAGTGCAGCGCAACGGGCAGCCGGTCAGACGAATGAACACGGTAGGCAGACCAACCCGGCTGGTCTCGCCCTGAAGGGAATGGAATATTTCAGTGATGCGCAGCTCTGCACCCGAACTGGAATGGGGCATGTCGTGCTACTTTTTGCTGGAAAGCAGTTTTTTTGCTTTGGCGGCTGCTTCGCTGGATGGGTATTTTGCCACCAGCTCTTTGAGCGTCTTTTTCGATCCCAGTACCAGCTTTAATTGCCTCTGGCATGCGGCGAGATTCAACATCGCATCCGCAGCTTTCGGGGCGCCGGGAAATGTCTTCAGCAACTCCTGATAGGTGTCCAATGCAGCCTGGTAATTCTTGAGTTTGTATTGTGCGTCGCCCAGCCAGAAGTTCGCATTGGGTACATGCACCGAAACGGGATATCTGGCGAGAAAATCCTCGAATGCCTTGACCGCTTTGGTATTGCTGCCGCTCTTGTACAATGCGTAGGCACTTTCAAGCGCGCGGTTCTCGACAGCAGGATCAGACGGATCTTCCGAAACCGGCGCTGCTGGGATGCTGGGCTTCTCGGAAACGGGTTCTTTAGCGGCTTTTTCGGCGGCTTCCCTGGCAGCTTCTTCGGCAGATTCAAAATGACGGATGCGAGAATCCAGGTCCACATAAAAATCTTTCGAACGCTTCTCTGCGTCCTGCAAACCATGCGCCAATTCCTCATTCTGTCCGCGCAGTTTGCGCAAATCGCCATTCAAGGCATCGATCTGTCCTTGCAGGTCCAGTATGGACTTGGTTTGAAGACCGAGAGAATCTTCCAGTTTGAGCACGCGCGCCTCCAGCTGCTGGATACGCTTTTCCAGCAGCTGGATACGGTTGCGTGCATCATCATCGGCAAACAGCCCCGCTTGTGCGGGGACTGCGATAAAACAGCCAGCCAGCAACAGGGTGCTAAGCTTCAGCACAATGGTTGCATCAATATCTTATATCGGTGCGGCGATTCTGTTTCCAGCACGCCTCATTGTGGTCTGTGCAGCGCGGCTTTTCTTCGCCATAACTGACGGTCTCGATCTGGCTTTCTCTGGCACCGCCCAGCAACAGCATCTGTTTCACGCCATTGGCGCGACGGTTGCCAAGGCCAAGGTTGTATTCATTGCTGCCGCGCTCGTCGCAGTTTCCTTCCAGGCGCACTTTGCGGTTTGGATGCTCGCTCAGATATTTCGCATGCGCCTGCACGATGGGTTTGTCGGCTTCCTGAACCACGGAAACATCGAACGGGTAATAGGTGCTTCGCTTGGCCAGCAGGCTGTTCGGGTCATTCAGGGGATCGACCTCAACCACAGGTGCAAGTGCGGGTTCGGGCGCAGGAGCTTCGGCCACTGGAGCAGGAGCGGGCTCAGGTGCTGCTGCCTCGGGTTCAACCGGTTTCTGGCTGGCACACGCTGCAAGTAGATTAGCCAACAAAATGCTGATCAAAAGTTTCTTCATGGAACTTCTCCTTTTCTTGGTGTGTTTAAGATTATGGGCCCCATACCGGTTCGCGGGCATCGCCACTTAGTGTGAACATCCGCTGTTTGACGCGTCCATCGCTGGATACGGTTGCCAGTATACCACGCTCACGGGCCTCACTGGCAAACATGATGAGTTTTCCGTTCGGCGCGAAGCTGGGCTTCTTCTCCCAACCCCCTTCGGTGAGCAATTCCATCTGCCCGGTCTGGAAATCCTGCATCGCAATGTAAAACTTGCCACTGATGCGATGCGTAAAGACAAAACTCCTGCTATCCGGGCTGTAGCGCGGAGAAAAGTTTGCGCCTTCGCCGAATGTCATGCGTTCCGCAGCGCCGCCCTTGGCCGGCATGCGATAGATTTGCGGGCTGCCGCCGCGATCAGAGATAAACAGCAGGGATTGGCCATCCGGCGAGAAATTCGGTTCGGTGTCTATCACACCGCTGAAGGTGATCCTGCGTATATCGCTCCCATCAGGGCGTATCAGGTAGATCTGCGAACTGCCGTCGCGCGTCATCACGATCGCGAGTTGTTTGCCGTCCGGCGACCAGGCCGGCGCGCTGTTGGTGCCGCTGTATCCGGCCAGCAGCTTGCGCTGATTGGTATACAGCGATTGTATGTACACCACCGCATGACCGGTCTCGAAACTGACATAAGCCAGATGGCTGCCGTCCGGCGACCAGGCGGGAGACATGATGGGCTGGTTCTGGGAAAGCACGGTCTGTTCGTTATATCCATCGCTATCCGCAACAACCAATCGGTAATGTTTTCCTTCGCGATTCACGTATGTGATGCGAGTACTGAACACACCTTTATCGCCAGTCAATTTTTCATAGATCAAGTCTGCAATGCGATGGCCGACGGCACGAATCTGCCCTTCACTCGCGGAGACCGCCTGGCCGGCAAGTTCGGTCTGCTTTACCACATCCAGCAAACGAAACCTCGCTTCGATGCGCCTGTTCGGCTGGGCTGCAACAGTACCTATCGCAAGCGCTTCCGCGCCGCGAGCCTGCCAATCCGGATAGCTGACTTCGGAGGGACTGCGCGGGGATCTTCCCTCGGTATCGATCATGCGGAACAAACCGCTGCGCAACAGATCGCCGATCACCACTTCCCTGATGGTCTGCGACAGTTTCTCGTCCCCTTCAAAGGGCACGATCGCTATCGGCGTCTGGTTTTCTCCCGCCCCGATGATTTCGATACTCAGTTCGGCATTCGCAGTTGCGACATGCAACAGAAACAAGGTTACAACCAGCCTTTCAATTACGCACAGCAATGTAGATACTCCTTTTATTCGACGGGCCTGAAGACCAGCAGCAGCACCCTGAAACGGTTGAACAACGCAACATCGGCAGGCAGGGGCAGCGGCTGTGACTTCAGGATGGCGCGCTCCACCGCGTTGTCATAAGCCGCATTACCGCTGGATTTCTTCAATTCCGCTGTCAGCACGGTCCCGCCGGGCAGAAGCGTGACACGAAATTCGGCTCGTGCATCGTCCCGAACGTCCGGAGGCTTGACGATATTGCGCCGGATCTTGGCGATGATCTTGGCCTTGTATTCATTCACCATCGCATCCAACGCAGCATTTTGCGCGGCCTTCTCCAGCGCGTCCTGCTCGGCGCGCGCACGCGCAGCGCGTTCCGCCTCCTGCGCGGCTTGTTCTACTGCAATCCGCTCCCGCTCTATCGCAAGTTCGAGTTCGCGTTCCTTCCGGATTTCCGCGGCTGTCTTCTTTTCGACTTTCTTCTCGGGTTCGGCGGCAACGGGCTTGGGTTCAGGTTCCTTTTTCATCTTCTTGTCAGGCAGCGCGATTTCCGGCTTGACAAGTTTTTCCGGTTGCGCCGGCGGCTGGGGCGTCACGGGTTGGACAGGCGGCGTGACTTCAACGGCCTTCGGCTCCTGCGGCGGCGCAACTTTAACGTCGGGCAAGCTGCGCCACAGATCCACGCTCATCGTCCTGACAGGTTGTGTCTGCCAGGCAAAGCCGAAATATAGCAGCGAAAAAAAAACCAAGTGCACTGCCAGCGCCAGCAACCCGGCCTGCAGTTGATCCGGCTCATAATTGAATGTCGTGCTCATTCCGATTTCAGTTTGGTCAGAAGACCCACTTTCTGGATGTTTTGCTGTTGCAGCAGATCCATTACATTGATGACTTCTTCATAGCGCACGTTCCTGTCAGCAGAGATAACCACTGCCTGTTTGGCCTGCTCGCCCTTTCTGGCTTTCAAAAACCCGATCAGTCCCTCGCGCGACACAGCCGTTTCCTTGCTGCCCCTGGCATGGTCACGCAACGCAAGCGTGGCATTTTTCTTGATGATGACCTCAAGAGGGGCGGGAGACGTGGCTGACGATTTGCCAACTTGCGGCAGATCGATCTGGCCCGGGTTCATCAGCGGCGCAGTCACCATGAAGATCACAAGCAATACCAGCATCACGTCGATATAGGGCACGACGTTGATCTCGTTCATCAGGCGATTGTTTTTTCGGCGGAGATATCTCATAAGAAAACCGGAATCATGGCTGCCTCTGCAACACGTTTGAAAACTCCTCTGTAAAACTGTCGAAACGTGTTGCAAGGCGATTGATATCGTGCGCGTAGCGGTTGTAGGCAACCACTGCTGGAATCGCGGCAAACAGACCCATCGCGGTGGCCACCAGCGCTTCTGCTATACCCGGCGCCACATGGGCAAGAGTTGCCTGTCCGACATTCGCCAGACCGCGAAACGCGTTCATGATACCCCACACTGTGCCGAACAACCCGACATATGGACTTACCGAGCCGACCGAGGCGAGGAACGCCAGATGGGATTCCAGTCTGTCCATCTCGCGCTGGTATGTCGCGCGCATGGCCCGGCGGGTCCCTTCCATCACTGCGCTGGCATCCATGCCCTGCTGCTTTTTCAGCTTCACGAATTCGACAAATCCGGCAACGAAGATGCGCTCCAGCGCGCCCTGGTCATGCCACGCGCCGTCGTTCGAATATCTGAACAGCTCGTTCAGGTTCTGATTGTGCCAAAATTCCTCCTCGAACTCCTCGGTCAGCCTGTTTTCCCTGCGGATGGCGAACATCTTGAGGAAGATGTACCACCATGAAAGCAACGATACCGCCAGCAGCAAACCCATCACCAGTTGCACCAGCACACTGGCATTGCTGATGAGATGCAAGAACGACAAATCCCCGGTTAATTCCATCCCGTTTAATCCTTCCATTGATTGCGCAATACTTCCGGCACGCTGACCGGCTTGAAACTTTCCACCGAGACACTCACCAGATGCACTTCCGCTTCCACCATCACTTCTTCCTTGCGCAGCACTTTCTGCAGCAGACTGATGCGGCTGCGCCCGATTTCCTTGATCTGGGCGGTGACCTCCAGCATATCATCGAGCAGTGCGGGCTTCAGGTAATCCAGCTTGAGAGAACGCACCACGAACACCACGCCGAATTCCTTCATCAAACCGGCATTGCTGTAGCCGTGCGTGCGCAGCCACTCTGTCCGTGCGCGTTCCATAAAGTTCAAATAATTGGCGTGATAGACGACCCCACCTGCGTCGGTATCCTGAAAATACACGCGAAACGGCAATGTGAACACCCTGCTTTTATTCATCCAGCAAATCCCGGTTGATCGGATTGTTGGCAACCTTCAGCCCGAAATGGCGATACGCGATCGCTGTGGCCATTCTTCCTCGCGGAGTGCGTTGCAGATAACCCTGCTGGATCAGATAAGGCTCCAGAACATCCTCTATGGTGTCGCGTTCTTCGCCGATTGCTGCGGCGAGATTATCCAGACCGACCGGGCCGCCGAGGAATTTTTCGACAACGGTCAGCAGCAGTTTTCTGTCCATCACGTCCAGCCCGCGCGCGTCCACATCCAGCATGGTCAGTGCGGCATCCGCCACTTCGCGGGTCGCATCACCTTTGGCCTTCACATCTGCGAAATCGCGAACCCTGCGCAGCAGACGATTGGCGATACGCGGAGTGCCGCGCGACCGGTTGGCGATCTCCAGCGCACCGTCATCGGTCAGATTCATTTCAAGCAGATTCGATGAACGCATCACGATACGCTGCAATTCCTGGGGTGTATAGAATTCCAGGCGGGCGATGATGCCGAAGCGATCGCGCAGCGGATTGGTCAGCATGCCCGCGCGCGTGGTCGCGCCTACCAGCGTGAACGGCGGCAGATCGAGCTTCACGGATCGCGCTGCCGGGCCTTCGCCTATCATGATGTCGATCTGATAGTCTTCCAGCGCGGGATAAAGTATCTCCTCCACCACCGGTGACAGGCGGTGGATCTCGTCAATGAACAGCACGTCATTCGGTTCGAGGTTGGTCAGCAGCGCTGCGAGGTCACCTGCGCGCTCCAGTACCGGGCCGGAAGTGTGGCGCAGATTCACCCCCATCTCGCGCGCGATGATCTGCGCCAGCGTGGTTTTGCCCAGCCCGGGCGGCCCGAAAAGCAGCACATGATCAAGCGGCTCTCTGCGCTGTTTCGCTGCCTGGATGAATATCTCCAGTTGTTCCCGGATCTTTTCCTGGCCGACATATTCATCGAGCAGCCTGGGACGCAAAGCACGCTCCAATGCCTCCTCCTGTTTCGATGCAGGAACGGGTGAACTCAAACGCGATTCGCCGGTAAGATTGTCGCTATGGATCATGATGTCGAATAATTGCTATTTGTCTGTTTGCCCGGTCTGGCCGATTACTTTGGCATTTCATGATTTTGACAAAAGCTTGAGAGCCTGGCGGATGCCGTCGGAGACGTTGCCGTCCCTGGGCAATTGCCTGATCGCCCAGTCCGCTTCCTTCTCGTTGTAGCCAAGCGCAAGCAGTGCATTGAGAATGTCGTTACCGGGCAACTCTGCAGGCACACCCCGTGCCGCACCTGTACCGCCCGTTTCGAGCTTGCCTTGCAGCTCCAGCAGCAGGCGCTCGGCGGTTTTCTTGCCGACGCCCGGAATCTTTGTAAGACGACCCGCCTCCTTGTTTGCCACGGCGAGCGCAAGATCGCTCAGACTCAATCCGGACAACACCGACAGTGCCAGTCTGGGACCGACCCCGCTGATCTTGAGCAACTGGCGGAACGCAATGCGCTCCTCGTTGCTCAGGAAACCGTACAGGAGATGCGCATCCTCGCGCACGATGAGCTGGGTGTGCAGCACGACCTTTTCGTTCAGCACCGGCAGATTGTAGAACGTGCTCATCGGCACATCCAGCTCGTAAGCCACACCCTGCACATCCAGCAATATCTGCGGAGGATTTTTTTCCAGCAGTATCCCGGTCAACCTGCCAATCATCTGGAAACCTCTATGAATCTACTGCGCGTTTCAATAGCAGCGTTGCACGTTGCTCGCTCGTCGCCTATTTCGATGATATGTCTCTGTCGCTGCGCTCCGTGCGCCTTGCTCTCGAACCGCTCGCTACGATTCCTAAAGGTTTCCATCAAATCAACCTTCCTTTTTTCACGCGGAATCCCGCCGTCGCCAACGCGCCCACCCCCTGTCCTCCGTGCGCATGACATATCGCGCAGGCCAGCGCATCTGCCGCATCCGGGGCGGGCATGCCGGACAATTTCAACAGGCGCTGCACCATCTGCTGAACCTGTTCCTTCTCGGCATGACCGTTGCCGACCACGGCCTGCTTCAGCTGCAATGCCGTGTATTCCGACACCGGCAGATTCGCCAGGACCGCGGCGCAGATCGCCGCGCCGCGCGCTTGTCCGAGCAACAAAGTAGACTGCGGGTTGACGTTGACGAACACTTTTTCCACTGCCACCTGATCGGGTTGATGCTTCACGATAATCTCACCGAGAGAAACAAGTATCTCTTTCAGGCGCACCGGCAATTCGCTGTCCGGAGTCTTGATACTGCCGCTGGCAACGTAGGTCAACTGCTGTCCTTCCTTATCCAGCACCCCAAACCCGGTAATGCGCAAACCAGGGTCAATTCCTAAGATGCGCATCACTAACGCAACCGGAAAACCTTTTGGGAAACGTCACGAGCGCAGAAATGGCGAGGCGTACGGCAGCGAGCAACCGGAGTGTGCAAGCGAGCACATGAGGATTGCGAACTGCCGTACAACAAAGTTATATCAAGCGCAGTAGTTTCCAAAATGGTTATTATTCCTCTAGCACCGCTGTTGTATAAACCTCTTGTACATCGTCGAGATCTTCCAGCGCATCGATCAGCTTCTGCATCTTCACCGCATCATTGCCGGTGAATACCACTTCGTCGGTCGGCTTCATGACAACTTCGGCAAACTCAGGTTTATAACCTGCCGCCTCCAGAGCCTGCTTTACATTCACGAAGTCATGAGGCGCGGTGATAACTTCTATACTGCCGTCATCATTGCTGACTATATCCTCAGCACCGGCATCCAGCGCGACTTCCATCAGCCCGTTCTCATCGGTACCGGGCGCGAAGATCATCTGTCCGCAATGCTTGAACAGGAACGATACCGAGCCATCTGTGCCCAGATTGCCGCCATTTTTGGTGAAGGCGTGGCGCACGTCGGCAACGGTGCGGGTCTTGTTGTCGGTCAGGCAATCAACCATCACAGCGGCGCCGTTGATGCCGTAGCCCTCGTAGCGCAGCTCCTGATATTCCACGCCTTCCAGTTCGCCGCTGCCGCGTTTGATGGCACGTTCGACATTGTCCTTGGGCATGTTGTTGGAATAGGCCTTGTCCATCGCCAGGCGCAGACGCGGATTGCCGGCCGGATCACCACCGCCCAGCCTTGCCGCCACGGTAATCTCCTTGATCAAACGGGTGAATATCTTGCCTCGCTTGGCATCCTGCTTTCCCTTGCGGTGCTGGATATTCGCCCACTTGCTATGGCCTGCCATGCTTGCCTCCAGAAAATTTTCCGCGATGGTATCATCTAGGCCGTTGCAACCCAAGCCAGACCGATATGACCGAACCCCTGCTGATCGCCAAGAACAGCCAGCAAGAGCTTTATCTTCTGCCGCAAATGGCCAACCGTCACGGGCTGATCACCGGCGCGACCGGGACCGGCAAGACCGTCACGCTGCAAACACTGGCGGAAGCATTCAGCCGCATCGGCGTGCCGGTGTTCCTCTCCGACATCAAGGGCGACCTGTCGGGCCTGAGCAAAGCCGGCGGCGGCAACGCCAAGGTTGCAGCCCGGGTTGAACTTCTCAAACTGGAAAACTTTTCCCATCGGCCTTTCCCCGTGACCTTCTGGGATGTGTTCGGCAAGATGGGCCATCCGCTGCGCGCCACCGTTTCCGACATGGGACCATTGTTGCTCGGGCGCATGCTGAATTTGAACGAGGTGCAACAGGGCGTGATGTCGCTGATATTCAGGATAGCCGATGACAACGGGTTGTTGCTACTGGACCTCAAGGATCTGCGCGCGATGGTGCAGAGTATCGGCGATAACGCAGCCAAATTCACCACCGAATACGGCAACATATCCGCTGCCAGCATTGGTGCGATCCAGCGAGGTCTGCTTCAGATCGAAGCGCAGGGCGGCGAGAACCTGTTCGGTGAACCGATGCTCGACATCGCCGACCTGATGCAGACCGACAGCAACGGATTCGGCATGATCAACATACTTGCAGCCGACCGGCTTATGACTTCGCCAAAGGTGTATTCGACGATGTTGCTGTGGCTGCTCTCCGAACTGTTCGAAAATCTTCCGGAAGCAGGTGATCTGGCCAAGCCCAGGCTGGTATTCTTCTTTGACGAGGCGCATCTGCTGTTCAGCGATGCGCCGGCTGTGCTGCTCGACAAGATCGAGCAGGTGGTTCGCCTGATACGATCGAAAGGCGTGGGTGTGTATTTCGTCACGCAGAATCCTGCTGATGTGCCCGACAAGGTGCTGGGCCAGCTCGGCAACCGTGTGCAGCACGCGTTGCGCGCTTTCAGTCCGCGCGACCAGAAAGCCGTGAAAGCTGCGGCCGAAACGATGCGCGACAATCCTTCTCTGAACGAGACAGCGGCCATCACCGAGCTCGGCGTAGGCGAAGCGCTGGTCTCGTGCCTGGACGAAAAAGGCACCCCCGGTATCGTCGAGCGGGCGCTGATCATCCCTCCACAGGCGCAGATCGGTCCGATAACCGAGACCGAACGGAAGGCCATCATCCGGGATTCGCTGCTCGCAGGACACTACGAAAAATCCGTGGACAGAGAATCGGCTTATGAAATCATCAAGTCTCGAGCCAATGAGAAGCTCGCGGAATCTTCTGCAAACAATGCCCGCGGCGGCGGAGGTGGAATGCTTGGCGGAATTTTCGGAAGCAGCAGCGGTACTACCAGCCGCCGCGAGGGTGTAGGCGAAGCATTCGTCAAGAGTGCCGCACGCGCAATCGGATCGACTGTCGGCCGGCAGATCATACGGGGAGTTATGGGATCTTTGCTCGGCGGGCGTAAATGATCGCTGTCAATTTTCGAACATGCGAGGGAACATGAAAACCATACTGATCGCAAATCCCAAAGGCGGTTGCGGCAAAACCACGCTCTCGGTCAACATCGCCGGGTACCTGGCCAATCGCGGTCAGGCCGTGGGACTGCTCGACATGGACAGGCAGCAGTCCGCCGCCTTGTGGGTGGAGACACGCCCTGAGTATCTTCCCCCGGTAAGCCTGTTGAAATACGGTATTGAACAGGATAGCGCTTTCAAATGGCTGGTGGTGGATTCAGCTGCAGGTCTCTCCGGGAGCAATCTCGCCTATTCCCTGATCAACAAGGCCAGCAATATCATCATCCCCATTACACCTTCCCTGTTCGATCTGCATGCCAGTCGCGATTTTTTGCAAACACTGCTTGAGGAAAAGAACGTGCGAAACAGCCGTTGCCGCATTGGCGTGGTCGGGATGCGCATGGATTCTCGCACTCGCGCCGCCCACGCATTGGAATATTTCCTTTCCAGCCTGGATCTTCCGGTGCTGGCGTACCTGCGTGAGACACAAGTGTATGTGAATGCCGCCTTTGAAGGAAAATCCCTGTTCGACCTGCCGCATCACTCCGCCGAACGAGACCTCGAACAATGGTCGTTCCTGCTGGGCTGGCTCGAGAAAGCCTGACTTGACCGATCTGTCAACATAGAATGATCGACCGCATGGCTTGGCCAACTCGCCTCCGTCGCCATTGATATAGCAAACAACCGTCTGGAACCCGACATGAGATGACTACGGACCGGATATTTCCTTCAGGCTTCGCGCATAATCTCGCGCCTGCGGCGCTTGTTATGGCCAGCGCTGCAGTGGCGCTGGCTGCTTATCTGCAGGCACTCCACTATCCGTTCATTCTGGACGACCTGGGTTACATCCCCTGGAACACAAAGCTGGCAGGATTGCACGCAACAGAGCTTTGGCGGTTGTTTACCGAGCCATATAACGGATACTTCGAATTCCTCCCGTTGCGTGATCTCTCCTACTGGCTAGACATTGCCCTGTTCGGCCAGAACCCGGCAGCTTTACGGTTGCACAACATCCTCTTGTATCTGCTTGGCCTGCCGTTGCTATATGCAACAACATTGCGGCTTTGGCTGTATTTCCGCCCGTTAGAATCTTCCGGCGCTCCGTATGCCGCGGCCGTTGTCACATCGTTGTTTGCTTTGCATCCCGCGCTTGTCGAAACCGTTATCTGGATAAGCGACCGCAAATATGTGCTTGCGAATCTGTTCTCGCTGCTGGCATTCTGGTTTGCCGTGAGTGCCAGACGAGAGCATGACCTTTCCTCGCCCCATGCAGGCGCAGCCATGGTTGCATATGCCGCCGCAATGCTATCGAAAACTTCCTATGTCACTGTTGCGCCGCTAATAGCATTGCTCTGGATCATATTCTGGAAAAATACTCCAAAACAGGAAAGACGCCGGTCGATGATTCTGTGGCCAGTCGGAACGTTGCTCCTGACAGCATCCATGACACTGATTTTTATCGCCAGCGGCAAGGAATATATTTCCATGAGCGGCGGGGTGGCGCCAACCTTCGATGCCGAAATGATTCCTCGCTCATTGGCAGTGCTCGGCTGGATCGCCCGTCTTGCTATCAGCGGGGGGAGCCGCCACATGTATTATCCGGTGATAGAAGATCCGCATCTTTTTGCCATGATTGCACTGGGTGTGGCGGTATTGACAGTTGCAATAGCAGGGTTGGTCATGCTTCTGCGAAAACCTTCTCTAGAGGGATATGCTTTGGCTGCATTTTTTCTGGTTTGCATGCCTTATCTTCAGATGATTCCATATGCCCCGCCGTCGCTGGCATCGGATCGTTTTTTGTCGCTTGCGGCATGGCCTTTTATACTATTGATTGCCACCCTGGCCTGGCGCCTGAAACCTTTACTTCGTACATTATTGCTGGTGATCATCGCAGTATCCTGGAGTTTCCAAACCATTGATCGCCCCCGGGACTGGCGCAATTTTGAAACATTGATCGATGCAGATTTGCGCAGCTACCCCGGTTACTACATGCCAGCCATATTCAAAATCACCAATTTCCAGCTGCCGCGTGGTGAATTTCAACAGGCAACCAGACTGGCTAACGGCATAACGAACCTCGAGATCCGGGGCATCATGAATGAAATAATCAAGGTTCATATCGAAGATGAAAAAGATGAAGTTGCAGCCGGCAAACTTCCTGAAGCCATGGCTCATCTCTGGAAACTTAGGCAGGATATCAAGCGGCTGCCCGATCAAGCAAGGATCGATACGCCGTTGAACAACCTGTGGGTCAGATTGCCCTATATGCTTGCAGTCGAATGGAAATATCTTGTGCAGCGGTTTCCGAATGATGTGTCATTACGGTACAACGCTGGTTTATGGATGCTGGATGCGCGTAGATACAATGATGCGGTTTCATATCTGCGTTCAGCTACAGAGTCGCCATCGCTCCCGAATCGCCTGCGCGGCAAGGCCTACGCGAGTCTGGGCATCGCATTGCTGGAAGCCGGCCAGCTTGCTGAAGCGGAAGTGGCTCTAAGCGCCTCACTGGGACAATCACCGCCCGAACCGGGTGCATATTGCTCCCTTGCGGAAATATACAAGCAGACCGAACGACCTGTGGAAGCTGCACAGGCAGAAGCTGCATGCCGGTCAAATGGGTCTGACTAACTCGGCAGGTGTATTTTGGTCTCGGCAGCTTTTCAGATCGAAGCGCATGATGCGGTAAAATCCCCCAAGACAATATTCGACGCGCGGCTCGGCAACCAGCGTCTTGTCTTTCCGGTTGAGCGCATCGCCAAGCAGAGCCGCCACATCCTCATGCCAGAAACCCGGCAGGAATGGCTCGAGGCGACCAAGCAGCCAGCGGAGCGGCGTGAATCGATACAAGCAATGGTGTTGCGGTGTCGAACCATACTCGGTGATCAGCACCGAACCACCCGGACGAATCACGCGCGCGATTTCGGCATAAGTTCTCAAGCGCGCTTCGGCGGGCATCTCGTGAAATAAAAAAAACACGATCACCTGGTCGAAGGCATTGTCGCAATAGCCCAGACATTCCGCGTTCATGCGCGCCGGAAGGCACCGCTCAGCGAAAGTCCGGGACTTGCGCCGCGCCAACAGCAATTGATCGGTGGCAATATCGCACAGATGGATTTCATTTCCAGTTGCGGATAATAGTGCGGGAGTGAGCTTGCCGTACACGCAGGTCAGTTGCAGCAGTCTTGCACCCGCTCTTGCCTCGATTTGCGCCAGCGTTCCGTTGAGCAGCCGGTCATACTGGCCGAACAGGATCGAATTGATGACGGTCTGGTGATCGAAGAACCAGATGCCCCAGCTCCACAGATATGCCCACCAGTAATAACGGGCGAGATATTCCGGAACACCGTCGAGGAATATTTTATATAGAGCCATGGCGCCGAGAAAAACAATTTGCTTGGCCGGTTTGGTTAGCCGGCTAGTTGAGACGTTTATGAAAAGTCCATTGGCGATTTGGTGGAGTTGCTATAACCAACCACATGGCAATCGTCTTCCGGTTGCTTTTGGGATGGCTGGTCGCTTCACCGGGAGTCATATTTCGCGGGATGAGGTCGTTACCTTCAGAATGTGTTGCTGCGCTTGTTTTGTTCTATTGCGCCCCTGAGGTTTCTCATGCAGACTGACAGTTTTCCGGCTTCCTCCCGGCTTATCCGCCGATCGAACCGGAATATCTCATCGGGTCCGTCATCACTTCTGTTCAGCCCCACACTGAATTTCTCCCGTGAGATCGCGACCAACAGGTCCACCGTGCCGGAAAATTCCGTCGTCACCATGTAGGCATCGTTATGCGAAGTCTGGCCGTTCTGATAGACGAGCGGCTGACTGCCCGAATCCGGCTTTATCCATGCCTTGTGGATCTGTCCCATACTTGAGTATGCAGCCGATCCGTCCTTTGGTATCGGCTCACCGTTCTGCATGTCCATTTTTCTGGCGACCACCTTGACCACGCCAAAGGTTACCCCTGTCTCCTTCATGAACACAGTGATCAGCACATTAAGCGAAAGGTCTTGCTCGGTCTTGCCGGTAACTCTCAGGCCGCAACCGGTTTGCCGCCCCCCGCTGGCATACTCGACCGTCGTCAGTCTTTGCTGCGACGGAACAACCGGTACAGAAGCCGCGGCAAAAGCCTTAGCGGAAATCAGTGCCGCAATGAATATAACCGTATGCTTCATATTCCCGTCCTTAAAGAACAATTTGCGGAAATAACCACTCATATCGATCCCGCGACCGGCTTCGGTAGATGGTGTTTTCTGCCTCACACATTGAAGCGAAAGTGCATCACATCGCCATCTAGAACTATATATTCCTTGCCTTCCACGCGCATCTTACCTGCATCTTTCGCTCCCTGCTCGCCTTTGTATTTCACGAAATCTTCAAAGGAAATTACCTCGGCCCGGATGAAACCCCGCTCGAAGTCGTTGTGGATCACGCCCGCCGCCTGGGGTGCGGTGTCTCCTTTGTGGATGGTCCATGCGCGCACTTCTTTGACACCCGCGGTGAAATAGGTTTGCAAACCGAGTAGGTTGTAGCCGGCGCGGATAAGGCGGTTCAAGCCGGGCTCATTCTGTCCCATATCCGCCAGGAAATCTTTCTTGTCCTCTTCGGAAAGTTCGGCGATCTCCGCCTCCAACGCGGCACAGATAGGCACCACCGGAGCACCCTCATTGGCTGCGAACGCTTCCAGGCGTGCAAGCAAAGGGTTGTTTTCGAAACCGTCTTCGGAGACATTGGCAACATACATCGCCGGCTTGACGGTTAACAGGCACAGCGGCTTGAGTTGCGCGAGCTGTTCGGCATCCAGTTTCATCATGCGCGCCGGCTTGCCCTGATCAAGGTGAGCCGAGACTTGTTCCAGCAAGGCACCCAACTTTACTGCTTCCTTGTCGCCTGACTTGGCCAGCTTGCTATTGCGCTGTATGGCCTTCTCGACAGTAGAAAGGTCGGCTAGCGCCAGTTCGGTGACGATGGTTTCCATGTCGGCGACCGGATCGATCTTGCCGGCCACATGAACCACGTTTTCGTCTTCGAAGCACCTTACCACATTGACGATCCCATCGGTCTCGCGGATATTGGCGAGAAACTGGTTGCCCAATCCCTCACCTTTCGACGCACCAGCAACCAATCCGGCAATATCGACGAATTCGGTGATCGCATACTGCATTCGCTGTGGCTTGACGATCTCCGCCAACGCTGCCATGCGCGCATCAGGCACTTCGACTATGCCTACGTTCGGCTCGATGGTGCAGAACGGATAATTTTCCGCTGCGATGCCCGCTTTCGTCAGTGCGTTGAACAGCGTGGATTTGCCCACGTTTGGCAGGCCTACGATTCCGCATTTCAAACTCATTGTTTTTCCTTTAACCTAAAACCATGCAGGAGCGATTCAAGCCCGCGACCTTTTGTTCATGCACCTTAAATCCGGATTTTGTGGTCAGGCACTATGCAGTTTCAACATTGCTGCCTCAATTTTTCCCTCGATGATCAGGTGCGCGATGCCGTGTGCCTTGTGTATGGCAGCTTTCATCAGATCGTGTTCTTCGGTGCGCGGATTGCTCAGCACGTAGTTTGATACCTCGTCACGAGCGCCGGGGTGTCCGATGCCCAGGCGCAGACGCCAGAAATCCCTCGTGCCGAGATGAGCGATGATGTCCTTCAGGCCATTGTGGCCGCCATGTCCGCCACCCATTTTCAGGCGAGCCACACCTGGTGGCAGATCCAGTTCATCATGCGCCACCAGAATTTCTGCCGGCGCTATCTTGTAGAACTGGACTAACGCCCCAACGGCCCGGCCGCTTGTGTTCATAAAGGTCTGGGGCTTGAACAGCATTATTTCATGTCCATGCAACTGGCCGCGTGCCGCCAAGCCGTAAAACCTGGCCTCGCTCCTGAAATCGAGCTTATGCGCATGCGCCAACCCGTCAACCAACCAAAATCCGGCGTTATGACGGGTGGTTTCGTATTCGCGTCCGGGATTTCCCAGACCTACAATCAAGCGGATTTCTGTCATCGCATCTTTATCACAGGGTCAGAATAAAAAACCCGCCATGCCGTTGTCAGCCATGGCGGGTTTTACAGGAATAATACCTTGTTTACTTCTTGCCTTCCTTTGCCGCAGGTGCTGCAGCAGCCGGAGCGGGTGCAGCAGCCGGAGCGGGTGCAGCAGCAGGGGCCGCTGCAGCCTCGGTCTCTGCCCCGACTTCTGCCTCAGCCATCCCGCGCGGCACCTGCACGACCGCCACGACAGCTTCTGCGGTATGCGCACCATGCGCGGCGATTTCGACCCCGTTTGGAAGCTTCAGATCGGAAACGTGCACGGAATGTCCCAGCTCCAGACCGCCCAAATCCACCTCGATAAATGCAGGCAGATCCTTGGGCAGACAGGTGATATCCAGCTCGTGAATCACATGGCTAATCTTGCCGCCGCCAAGTTTCACACCGGGAGCAATATCTTCATTGATGAAATGCAGAGGCACCTTGATGTGCATCTTTTTCTTCGCATCGACGCGTTGAAAGTCTATATGTTGCACTTGCCGGCGGAACGGATGCATCACAAAATCGCGCAGCAGCACCGGCTCCTTCTTGCCTTCCAGGTTCAGCGTCAGAATCGAAGCGTGGAAAGCCTCGTTGCGCAGTTTATAGTAAAGATCATTGTGGTCCAGCTCGATCAGATTTGCATCCCCCGCTCCATACACAACTCCTGGCACGCGGCCGGAGTTACGCAGACGGCGGCTCGCACCCGTACCTTGCGCCTTACGAATTGTTGCATTGATTTCGATTGTCATCTTGCTTCTCCAAAAAACAGAATCATCCGCGACCAGATGATCCTTATGTTGCAACAGTCAACATGACTGCCGCTGATACCATGCAGCAATGCTATTCGGTGAATAGCGAACTGACCGACTCTTCACTGTTGATACGACGTATCGTTTCTGCGAGCAACTCTGCAGTGCTCAACTGGCGGATGCGCTTGCAATTGCGCGCCGCCTCGTTCAACGGTATGGTATCCGTGACGACCAGTTCATCCATCGCGGAACTATCGATGCGTTCGATCGCGGGACCCGACAACACCGCATGGGTGCAATATGCAAGCACCCTGGAAGCTCCTTTTTCTTTCAGCGCATTGGCCGCCTCGCACAACGTGTTGGCGGTATCCACCATGTCATCCATGATCAGACAGGTACGTCCCGCGACATCCCCGATGATGTTCATCACCTTGGCAACGCCCGGCTTGGGGCGACGCTTGTCGATGATCGCCAGATCCGCTTCAAGCTGCTTCGCCAAGGCGCGTGCCCGCACCACACCGCCGACGTCAGGAGATACCACGATCAGATTCGGGTAATCGTGCTTCCAAACATCGGACAACAATATCGGACTGGCATAGATATTGTCTACCGGTATATCAAAGAAACCCTGAATCTGGTCGGAATGCAAATCCATCGTCAACAAACGGTCCACACCTGCACTGGATAGCATGTCGGCAACCAGTTTGGCGGTAATCGCAACGCGCGCCGAGCGCAAACGGCGATCCTGGCGCGCATAACCGAAATACGGCATTGCAGCGGTAATACGCCCTGCAGAAGCGCGCTTCAATGCATCCACCATCACCAGCACTTCCATCAAATTGTCATTGGTCGGTGCACAGGTCGATTGCAGCACGAACACATCCCGGCCACGCACGTTCTCGAGAAGCTCGATCATCACTTCGCCGTCGGAGAAACGTCCCACCTTGGCCCGACCGAGGTGGATGTTCAAATGCTGTGCAACCGCTTCAGCAAGCTTGGGATTGGCACTGCCGGTGAACACCATCAACCTGTCATAGGACACAAGCAACCCCTTACAGTATCAATATATATCCAAAGCCACGGTTGAGGCCTCGAACTTTCGTTTCGCCCATATGAGTCTGCGCCGAAACCACTCATTGGCTGGGGAGGCAGGGATCGAACCTGCGAATGCCGGAATCAAAATCCGGTGCCTTACCACTTGGCGACTCCCCAATAACTATTAACCATGCACCCAATCATGCAGCGGATGCCTTGCCAATCCTTGCGCCACCACACCGTGCATCCCGCGGGGCAAATGTCGCAATACAGCCTCGGCCTGATTTCGGTTGGCGAATTCCGCAAATACGCTAGCACCTGAACCGGTCATCTTCGCTTTTCCGAAATTTCCGAGCCAGGAGATATGACGCGCCACTTCTGGGTACAATTCGCATACCACCGGTTGCAGATCATTGCGAAGCGGCTGCTCCAACTGCCCCTTCAAAAGGGCGCGCATTGTGATGGAAACCGTATCCCGTGTCAATTCCGGACGGGAGAAAATATGCGCTGTCGGCACCTGTACCGGGGGGAACAGAACCACATACCATGCATCCGCCAACGGATAAGTCTGCAGTTCTTCACCTACTCCCTCGGCAAACGCGTTTTCGCCGAAAACGAACACCGGCACATCCGCGCCCAATCGAAGGCCGATTTGCATCAACTGCGAACGCGTCAGACCCAGCGACCACAGGCGATTCAGCGCGATCAGCGTGGTCGCCGCGTCAGAGCTGCCCCCGCCAAGCCCGCCGCCCATAGGAATGAGCTTTTCGACCTCAATGTCCACTCCCAACGAGCAACCTGTCTCGCTTTGCAGCAGGCGCGCCGCACGCACGCACAAATCATGTTCCATGGCCACGCCTTCCAGTTTGCTGGTCCGATGAACCGCGCCGTCCTCGCGCAAAGTGAAATGCAGGGTGTCGTGCAGGTCGATGAAACGGAACAAGGTTTGCAGCAGATGGTAGCCGTCCGGCCTGCGGCCGATTACATGGAGGAACAGATTGAGCTTGGCAGGAGCGGGACAAGTAAGTTTCATTGAACGGTTCTCATTGCGGATTCCATTCCCACTCATCGATCAGCAACTGCATCCGCAAGTCTTCGTGACTCAACTGCAAACGCGACGGCATGCTGTCCGGGCTGGTATCGGCATAACGCAGATAGCGAACCTCCCAGCCTGATTGATCAAGCACGCTGATCCTGCCCATGTCATCCCGCTCGATTCGCGCTGCTCCATCACTGTCCGGCAGGCCAAGCACCCAAAGATGCAGGCCATTCAGCGGCAGATGCCAGCCCAATATCTTCTCCATCAGGGTTTCTGCATCATCGGCCTGGTGGTGCCCGCTCCCATCGTCCAGCGTCGCCTTTTGATCATCGCGATAAACGCGTGCGACCGTTTGGCCGAGCGGTGCAAGCAGCAATATCTCGTCTGATTGTGCCCTGTGTTTCCAGCGCAGCCCGGCCGAGTGATGTTTTCCCCGATGTTCGATCGAAATGCGCCCGTTCAGAGCGAACGATGCCGTTCCTGACTGCACCGGTCGCGCGACTGGCACCGGCTTGCTTGGCGGCAAGGCACAGCCGTTCAACAGCAAGGCAAGGAATATCGGCATCAAACGGGTCAAAGGAAATGTCATGGAAATCCCTAAAATTCACTGTCCCCCTAAATGCACCGCATCGTGACAACGATCTGCCACGCGCTAAAACAGCCCGCGCTGTGAATCAACTGCAAGGCGCGGAAAAATTGCGAGCTTTCGCTGTAAGGATAGCCGGCTTACCCCGCCTCGCAGTACCGCATGTATGGTGATATGTAAGCAAGAATTTATTCCGCATCACAGCAGACAGGATGATATGCGGATTATTAAAGGTCCCCTCAAGGCATGAATTTCTTGATCGCCGCCTGTAGCTTGTCGTTATCCGGGTTGTCTTTAAGGCTGTCCTGCCAGATCTTCCTGGCTTCAGCCTTTTCCCCTCTCATCCACAATACCTCACCCAGATGTGCAGCGATCTCCGGATCGGGATTGCCGGCAAATGCGCGCCGCAACATCTTGACGCTTTCATCCAGCTTGCCGCTAAGGTAATAACCCCATCCAACGCTGTCCATGATGGCAGGGTCATCCGGCGCGAGCTGCAGCGCTTTTTCAACCAGCTGCACGGCTTCCGGTATCCTTTCGTTGCGTTCCAGCAGGCCATAGCCAAGCGCATTGTAGGCATGCGCATGATCCGGATGAAGCCGGATCAGCTTGCGCATCAATTGTTCGAACACATCCGGCTTGCCGAGCATATCGGCCAGCATCGCGGTCCCGTAAAGCAGATCGGGATCATTGGGAAGCTTCTCCAAACCATGCTGCATAACCAGATAGGCTTCGGTCAACCGGTTCGACTCGCGCAGGAATTGCGCCTCGACCGATATCAGCTGTACGCGCTGCTGATTGTCTGCGGGCACGATCTGGTGGAGTTGCTGCATCGCCTCGTCAAACCGTCCGCTTTTATTCTGCAGATAGGCGATGCGGATCTGAGCGGCAAACTGGTATTCCCCGCCATTTACCTGGCGATATTGCGCAATTGCTTCGTCGTTGTTTTGCTTCGCCTCGCCCAATTGGCCCAGATAATAGCGAACCGTATTCTGATCTTTTTTCCCTTTATTGAGCGCCTGTTTCAGATGATCTTCTGCACCTTTGAAATCCTTAAGCTGCAATGAAATAAGAGCGATCGCGAACGCAGTTTCCGGATTATCGGGATTTTCATCCGCCAGAATCTGGAATTGTTCGCGCGCATCCTCGTATTGCTTTTGTTCCAGCAGCGCTCGGGCATACTGCAGGCGGATTTCCTGTGCATCCGGATGTTCCAACAAGTAGCGACGCAGCAAAGCCTGTCCTTGTTGCGGATCATTTTTCTTCAGCAGGAACGCTTCCAGCGAAACAGGCGAATCCCATTCGGGACGTAGGTTGCGTGCCTGCCTTGCTTCATCGAGTGCAAGTTTTTCGTCACCGGACGCTTGCGCAAGTTGAGCCTTAGCCCAGTGAGCTTCCGCCACACGAGGATAGGGTTGTGCGAGTTCCTGCATGAACCCGAGCGCTACCTCCTTGTCAGGATATGAAGCAAGTATTTGATAGATTTGAAAGAAAATGTGTCCGACATTGGTTTGATCCGTTTTCAATACACTCGCCAACTCTTCGCGGGCCTCGTCCAGCCTGCCAACACGCAACAAAACAGAGGCGTACATGCGCATTGCCATAGGCGAAGACGGATCGACCTCACGCCAGATCCTGAGTGCCTCGGTAGCCTTGTCCAGTTGTCCTGACTGAAGTGCAAGTTGCGCGGCACGCATGGCCAGACGAGGGTCATGGGTTTTTTTGGCCAGATCCAAACTGCTCTGTACGGCGACATCTATCTCGCCTCGCTGACTGGCAATCTCGGTCAACAGGAACTCGTAGAGCAACTCGTCGCTCAACTCGATACTGGGCAGCTTCGGCGCATCTTCAAGCCGGGAATCAGTTGCATAGTCTGGATGCGGTGGAGTTGCCTTAACGGGCCCCTGCGCGCACGCGGTGAAAAGTAAACTGCCGAAGATGATGTATTTGAATTGGTTCATAACGCCACTGCTTTTGTTGTGGACGCGCATAATAGGTTATATTTAACCAAATTCACAACCACGACCGGCTCCTTACCACTTACTTTGCCCAATAACATTTCCGAAATAACGCTTTCAGCGCGCAACCTGCAACGACGCTTTGGCGATCATCTGGTTATCAACGACGTGTCTCTGGAATTGAGACGCGGCGAAGTACTGGGACTGCTGGGACACAACGGCGCGGGCAAAACCACCACCATGCAGATGCTGACCGGCTGCCTGTTGCCAAACAGCGGCGAAATTGAGATCTGCGGCTTTAACCTGTTGCTGCAACCCGAACTGGCAAAGGCAAACCTTGGTTATTTGCCCGAGACGCCACCGCTGTACCGCGAACTCAGCGTAAACGAATTCCTGAATTTTGCGGCCCGCTTGCGCGGCATCAAGCCTTCTTCCACTGCCGGTGTCCTGGCAGAAGCCAAAAGGAATTGCGGTCTGGAGTCCGTCGGCAAAAAGATCGTCGGCACGCTGTCCAAGGGTTATCAGCAACGGGTCGGCATCGCGCAAGCCATCATCCACCAACCTGCCGTGATCGTGCTGGATGAACCCACTGTCGGTCTCGATCCAGCTCAAATCCGCGAGGTACGCACATTAATCCGTGAATTGGGCGACACCCACAGCGTGATACTTTCTACCCATTTGCTCAGCGAAGTAGAAAGCGTGTGCGATCGGGTAGAGATCATGCAGCACGGAAAACTGATCTACAGCGATACCAGCGAGCAAATGCGGCAACATGGAAACGTGTCCGGTTTCGTTGTCGGCCTGCGCAATCCGCCCCCACTGAGCTCTTTGGAAGGCATCCCCGGAATCACCCATGTAGAGCCTTTGACAGCGACTCAGTTCCGTGTGCTGCATAAACCGCAGGACAACCCCAAAAGCGAGCTTCTCAGCATGGCAGAGAGGCAGGGCTGGCAACTTGAACAGCTTATTCCACTGCAAGCCACGCTGGAAGATGTGTATGTCAGGATCACCTCCCCGAAAGAAACTGGCGAAGCGCTATCGAAGGAATCGACCCCATGATCCGCCTGATTGCTTTGCGAGAATTGCGCGGTCTTCTAGCCATGCCATCGACATGGTTTTTGCTGGCCATACTGCAATTCATTTTCACCTGGTTTTTCCTGAACACGCTGCAGACATTCCTTGAGCTTCAGCCGCAGTTGGCGCAACTCAACAACGTGCCAGGCGTAACAACCGTGGTTGCTGTGCCATTGTTCAACCTGACGGCGTTGCTGCTGATGATGCTGGTGCCGATATTCACGATGCGCCTGATCGCCGAAGAGCGCCGCAACCAGTCTTTTGCGCTGTTGCTTTCGGCCCCGCTGTCGACCCGGCAAATCGTGCTTGGAAAATTTTTCGGCCTGTTGATTTTTCTGGTTCTGCTGACAGCAGGCATCCCGTTGATGATTTACACGCTGGCACTCGGCACGAATCTCGATCATGGCTTGGTTTTGGGTAACCTGCTCGGATTGATGCTGCTTGCTTGCAGTTATGTCTCTGTCGGGCTGTATGTTTCTTCTCTCACTGCCCAGCCCGTCATTGCCGCCATCGGCGCGCTGGCTATTCTTGCAGGCTTGTGGCTGGCAGATGCTGCGTCTGCATCCGAAAGTTCCGCTTGGCACCTGATTTCGCCGCTCTATCATTTCCAGAATTTCAACGCCGGCCTGCTGGATAGCGGCGATATTGCATTCTTCGTTCTGTTCAGCGCGGTGTTCCTGGTGCTGGCGATGCGCCGCATCAACAACAACCGGGCTTACGGATGAGTCATGCGTAAATTTACTGCAATGTCCCTGCTACGCAACCTGATATTCGTTGTTCTTCTTCTGAGTATCGCGGCGGGACTGGGCTATCTCGCCACGCAATATCACTTGCAACATGACCTGACTCAAAACGCCAGCAACAGCCTGGGACCAGCCAGCGTGGGGGTTCTAGGGCAACTTGGCGGTCCGGTAAATATAACCGTATATGCCACCGAACAAGATGCTCGCCTGGGCGACATCCGCAAGATCATTCGCGGATTTCTTTCGCTCTACCAGCGCTACAAGCCCGACATCAATCTGGTGTTCGTCGACCCTGAAAAGGAAGCCGAAAGAACCCGCGCAGCCGGTATCCAGCTCAATGGCGAGATGGTGGTCGAATATGCCGGTCGGACCGAGCACCTTACCCAGATCAACGAGCAGATCGTTACCAGCACGCTGCTGCGCCTCGCACACTCACGTGACCAAATAGTGATGTATCTTGACGGGCACGGCGAACGAAAACTGGACGGAATCGCCAATCATGACCTTGGCTCGCTGTTCGGTGCGAAGTTAAAACAGAACGGCTTCCATCTCAGCAGCCTGAATCTGGCATTGGCTCAGGAAGTACCGGGCAATGCAAGTGTATTGGTGGTTGCCCAGCCGCGAATTGATCTGATGCCCGGTGAAATAGACAAACTGCTGCGTTTCGTAGACCGCGGCGGAAACTTGCTGTGGCTGCTGGATGCCGGGCCTCTGCATGGGCTGGAACCCTTGGCCGAAAAGCTCGACTTGCAACTGCCTCCGGGTATCGTGATCGACCCAGCAGCCACGGGAATGAATGTTCCCTCCACTTGGTCGCTTGGCGCTACCTATCCACCGCATGCGATCACGCGCAATTTCAACCTGATCACAGCTTTTCCTTTGGCGCGGCCATTGATGTGGAATGAAAATCCGGATTGGCAGCATCACGTATTGGTGGAAGTAGCCTCGCGCGGATGGGTAAGCCGCAATATGCCCGCTGACGATCATTCCTCAAAACCGCCAGCATTCAACAGGCGACAGGATACTCCCGGCCCTGCTGTCATCGCCATGGCTCTGCAACGACACATTAATGACCGCGATCAGCGCATTGTGGTGGTTGGCAACGGAGCATTCCTTTCCAACAGCTACTCAGGCAACGGCGGCAATGTCGACCTGGGCGTGAACATGGTGAACTGGCTTGCCGGAGAAGAACATCTGATCACCTTGCAACCGCGCTCCGCCAGGGACAGCAGTCTGGAACTCAGCAGAACCGAACTCAATGTTATCAGCATCGGCTTCCTGCTAGTATTGCCATTGATGCTGGGTGGTACTGGCGGTTACTTGTGGTGGAGGCGCCGCCGTGCCTGAAAGACCACCGGACAACTGCTGCGCTTGATGATACTGCGTTGAAAAATGGTTCAAAATCTTTATTTACCAAACAGTAGATTCCGGTTTTTCACTGCTATTTGCCTTGTCTCACCCGTGCTCGCTACGTTGCGCAGTGGTCTTTAAAATTAGCCCATCATGCCTGAGCTTCCCGAAGTAGAAATAACGCGGAGAGGTCTGGCGTCGCACCTTACCGGCAAAAACATTGCCGAAGTTGTTATACGCAACGCGAGTCTGCGCTGGCCGATACCGGAAAACCTGCCCGCTTTGCTGTGCGGATGCACTATCCGCTCGCTCAAGCGCCGAGCCAAATACCTGCTGATGGATTGCGGCTCCGGCACACTGATTATACATCTGGGCATGTCCGGTAGCCTGCGTATCCTGAATTCGGATACTTCCGTGGAAAAGCATGACCACTTCGATCTGGTGCTGGAAGATGGAACACTGATGCGATTGCGAGATCCGCGCCGGTTTGGAGCCATATTGTGGCATAGTGGAGATGCCCTTACACACCCGCTGCTCGCATCAATCGGCCGCGAACCCCTTGAGGAAAACTTCAATGCTGCTTACCTTTACCGGGTTACGCGCGGACGCATCAAAAGCATCAAGCAGTGCATCATGGACAACCATGTTGTAGTCGGCGTGGGGAACATCTACGCCAACGAAGCGCTGTTCCGCGCCGGAATCAGGCCGCGACTCGCCGCAGGAAAACTCAGCCTGCTTCGCTGTGCAAAGCTTGTCGAGGAAATTAAGGCAACGCTTGGTGAAGCAATAGCCCAAGGCGGCAGCACGCTGCGCGATTTCGCGAACAGCGACGGACAACCCGGCTTCTTCCAGCTGCATTATTTGGTATACGGGCGCGGAGGCAATCCGTGCCGACGTTGCGGATCGCTCATCAAGCAGATCAGACAGGGCCAGCGTTCCAGTTTTTTTTGCCGGTCTTGCCAGAAGTAATCTTGATACCTTGCACCAATATGCTAGAGTGCAACGTTTGGCAATACAACACGGCAAGATTTCAGCTCACTGCACCAGCTTCTCTAAACGCTTACGGGAGGGTATATGAAACACATCTTGCTCACCGCTCTGCTGCTCCTTTCCTCCTGCGACAACTCAACTCCTGCGCCGAAGATCGCCGCCCCGCAACGCGGGGTGCTTGAGAAAGCCAAGGATGTGGATCAGATAGTGCAAAAAAGCGCTGAAGAGACTCAGAAAAAAGCCAACGAAGCCGAGGGATACTAGCTTGAATCGACTCCGCTTGATCTTCGTTGCCTTGCTCGCTTTTGCCGATGCGCCTGTCTCCCATGCAGCGCAACTGCCTCGGCCAGATCATGTCGTGGTCGTCATCGAGGAAAACCGCAGTTTTATGCAAATCATGGACCCGCGCAATCTTGACTCCTATATCCACACGCTGGCGAAACGCGGTTTGTTATTTACCAGGTCTTATGGCGTCACGCATCCAAGCCAGCCAAACTATCTTGCATTGTTCTCCGGATCCACCCACGGCATCACCAACAATTATTGCCCCCTTAGTTTTGACACCGATAACCTCGCGTCATCTTTGCTGGATTCGGGATTGAGTTTTGCCAGTTTTTCCGAGTCGATGCCAGAAACGGGTTACGTGAGCTGTAAATCCGGCGCGTATCACCGCAAGCACAATCCGACAGTGAACTGGCAGAGCACCAGATTGCCAGCCGCGGCAAACCTGCGCTTTGAAGATTTCCCGAATGATTTTTCCCGGCTGCCTACAGTGTCCTTTGTCATCCCCAACCAGAACAACGATATGCATGATGGCAGTTTTGACGAAGCTGACAACTGGCTGAAAATACACATGGCTCCTTATGTCGACTGGGCGATGAAGCATAACAGCCTGCTGATAATCACCTGGGACGAGGATCATTACCAGTCTGACAATCGCATAGCGACGATAATAGTGGGTCCGATGGTGCGATCAGGAACGAGCGATCAGCGCATCAATCACTATAACGTGCTGCGAACCCTGCTCGACTTATACAACTTGCCTCCTCTAGGGGAAAGCGCCGAGGCGGAAGCTATAAAAGGAATCTGGTTGGAATATTGATTATTTGCCTTCATGAAGAAAAAAGCCGCGCTATTAAAGCGCGGCTCTTTCACCCGCAATACTTTTCAAGCATTTTTTGCAGCCATCAATTTTTCATACTTGGATTGCAACTGTTCCTTGCTTTCAACATGATCCGGGTCCTTCGGTATGCAATCGACAGGGCAAACTTCCACGCACTGGGGAGTGTCGTAGTGCCCAACACATTCGGTACACTTGTTCGGGTCAATTACATATATGCTGTCACCCTGTGAAATCGCATCGTTCGGGCACTCTGGCTCGCATACGTCGCAGTTGATGCATTCATCGGTTATTATCAGAGCCATGCTGCTTCTCCTGTTTGCAATGCGATATTTTCAGGCTATTTGTTTTTTTCCGCAACTTCTCCACAACGTAAGGCGACACGAATTTACTGACATCCCCCCCGAAGCGCGCGACTTCGCGCACCATCGTGGCCGAGATGAAGGTATATTGCTCCGCAGGAGTCAGAAACAGCGTCTCGACTTCGGGGTACAAATTGCGATTCATGCCCGCCAGTTGGAACTCATACTCAAAATCCGACACGGCGCGCAACCCCCGCAACACTACACGCGCGTCATGTTCCCGAACGAAATTCATAAGCAAACCATTGAATCCTTCCACACGCACGTTGTTGAAGTCCGCGAAAATCTCGCGTGACATCTCGACACGCTCTTCCAGCGTGAACAGCGTCTGTTCGCGGCTTTCAGCTACCGCCACGATGACCTCGCCGAACAATCCGGAGGCACGGCGCACCACATCTTCATGGCCGCGCGTGATTGGATCGAAGGTACCTGGATAAATCACTTTGATCATGTTGGTCTCAATTGTCGGGCAACTCCATCCGCACGGTGTCGCGTGCTGGTTCCAATCATAATGGAAATCTTCAGCGCAACCATGGTAACGCTCATCCCTTTTAGTTACATCTCGATTCGCCTCTACATCGGTTGTACGGCTTCCTGCGCCTTGTCCCACCGAATGAATTTAGGCAATTTGCAGCAATTGGTAATGCACCTGCCCCGCCTTGCCCGATTTTACGATCTTCCAGGGCAGACGGGCCTCGACCGGCGCACCGGATTCCATGTAAAGCAGGCCTTTGTCTTTCAGATGCAGCGGCAATATATCGAAGAGCCGTGGCAGTTGATGACCACTGAATGGCGGGTCCAGAAAGATCACATCAAATTGCCGATCATCATGCGATATGAATTCTAGCCCATCCCGATGGTGT
>QJWF01000011.1 GCA_003235435.1 Nitrosomonadales bacterium | reverse complement strand
CCAATTCGTATGCGCTTCAAACCAGAGACTTTCAGCCCGACCAGTTCGCACATGCGGCGGATTTGGCGCTTCTTTCCTTCGCGCAACACAAAGCGCAACTGGTCCTCGTTTTGCCAGGCGACCTTGGCTTGCTTGAGATATTTCCCATCCAGTTTTAGTCCCTGGTTAAGCAACGCCAGGCCGCTGTCATCAAGCTTGCCCTGCACACGCACCAGATACTCCTTGTCCACACTGGAATCCTCGCCGACCAGTTGTTTGGCAATGCGGCCATCCTGGGTGAGTACAAGCAAGCCCTGCGAGTCGATGTCCAGTCGGCCGGCCGGCGCGAGACCGACCAACTGGCTGCGGCGAAAGCGCAACGGAGAGGTATCTTCGGCCCAGTGTGTAGCTTCGTCGAGCAATGTAATAGCCGGCTTGTAATTATGTTCTGCCTGACCTGAAACATAGCCAACCGGCTTGTTGAGCAGGATCGTCACGCGCTGTTGCTGGGTATTCTGCGCGGACTTTCGTAATGTGATTATTTGGGACGGGTAGACCTTGCTGCCCAGTTCGCTGACAATCTCTCCATCAACTTCCACCCAGCCCTTTTCGATAAACTCGTCCGCTTCGCGGCGCGAACACAACCTGAGTTCGGACATGCGTTTTGAAAGGCGAATTTTTTCCATGGTACTGTTTGCGATTTACTCGATTGAAACATGATTTAAGCACGAAGCAATGTGTTGCGAGAAGCAAAAAGCACGACATGCAGTGGAAAGGATTAAATGCTTGCTTTGAAATACGCTCATTGAATGGGTTATGCTGTATGGGGTTATCGGCCTGCGAAAGGCAGACATTTTGCATGAGTGTATTGATCAAATATTCGGGAATGGCTTTTCTGGCCGGTGCTGCCTGTGTGGCCGGTTTTGCACCGTTCGGGTTTTTCCCTTTGCCGGTGCTGGGGCTCGCAGTGTTGTTTGCGTTGATGCATCGTGCTGACCCGCCACGCTCAGCAGGGTGGCTTGGGTTCGCTTTTGGATTGGGTCTGTTCTGCGCAGGCATAAGCTGGATTTATGTGGCGCTGCATGATTATGGCGACATGCCGTTTGTGTTGGCAGTGCCGGCCACTCTGTTGTTCTCAGCCTTCCTCGCATTGTTTCCCGCATTTGCCGGTTATGTGCAGGCGCGTATCCCGGCAACCGAAGGGTTACGCCCTGTGCTGGTGATGCCTGCAACCTGGGTGCTGCTCGAATGGGTGCGCGGCACGATTTTTACCGGTTTCCCATGGCTGACGCTGGGCTATGCGCACAGCAACAGTCCGCTGGCAGGCTACGCGCCGTTGTTCGGGGTTTATGGTGTTTCACTGGCCGCGGCAGTGAGTGCAGGACTCCTGGCGAGAGTGGCAATGGCGCGATGGAGCAAGCGGGGCATGACGGCCCTAGTTGCTCTTGTCGCATTGTGGACAGGCGGCGAGGCGTTGCGCGCAGTCGAGTGGACGCAGCCAAAAGGAGATCCGTTCAGCGTGGCGCTGCTGCAAGGCAACGTCCCGCAACGCCTCAAGTTCGATGAAAACGCTTTGGTCGGAACGCTGGAGACTTATAGACGCCTTGCACTGCAGAGCGATGCACGCCTGACAGTGCTTCCGGAAACCGCGATGCCGTTATTGCGCAATGAGATCCCTCAAAATCTGATCGCGCAACTGCACAATCACGCCAGGCAGAACGGTGGTGACATACTGATCGGTTCCTTCGATCGGGACCGGCACGGTTATTACAACAGCGTATTCACGCTCGGTACAGCGGACGAGCAGCACTATCGCAAACATCATCTGGTGCCTTTCGGCGAATTCATCCCGCTACGGCCGTTGCTGGGCTGGTTCATCAACGGCGTGCTGGATATCCCGATGGGCGACCTCGTCCGCGGCGGTGAAGAACAGCCTCCGCTGGATGTCGCGGGCCAACAGGTCGCGCCGGATATCTGCTATGAAGATGTGTTTGGCGAGGAAGTCATACGACATCTTCCGCAAGCCAGCGTACTATTGAATCTGACCAATGACGCATGGTATGGAAAATCAAATGCAGCCGAGCAGCATAACCAGATCGCCCAGATGCGTGCACTTGAAACCGGCCGGATGATGCTGCGTGCAACGAACACCGGGGTAACTTCAATCATCGGTACGGATGGCAAGGTGGTGCAGCAACTGCCCCAACATCAGGAAGCAGTGCTGCGCGGTTTTGCTCAAGGCTATACAGGCATCACGCCGTACGTACGCTGGGGCAATGCGGCGGTCATGCTGTTGGCTGCCAGTATGCTGGTTTATCCATGGACAAGGCGTGCCATTCCGATGGATGATGACGGGGCAAACATGGCGGGGACAGAAAGATGAACTGGGTATGTTACATACTGCGCTGTGCCGATAACACCCTCTATACCGGCGTCACCAACGACCTGGAAAAACGGCTTGCAGCGCATAGCGCTGGTTTGGCTGCCAAGTACACACGGTCACGCGGGCCGGTGATGCCGGTTCTGGTGGAGAGTTGTTGTGATAGATCTTCAGCCCTGAAACGTGAGTTGGCGATCAAGGGTCTGACGCGCGAGGAGAAATTGGCGTTGATAAGATCGGCACGTGGTTAAGCCGGAAATTGACCGA
>QJWF01000091.1 GCA_003235435.1 Nitrosomonadales bacterium | reverse complement strand
CTTTGTATTCGCGTTGTCGGAGGCAATCGTGGCGGAGGTGGGCGCTCCCAGGGAAAGCAAGCAGGAGCTCTTGCAAAAACTAGCCGCTCACGCCTATTTCCAGATGCCGAGGGGATTGTTTAGCCTCAGTGCCGGAGCGGCCGAGAATCTCCAAAGTCCAACTTCCAATTCAGAACCAATTTTAACAGCGACAGATTATGGCGATACCCTGCTTGGCGATTGGGGCGGCAAACGCATAGCCATGAGTGAGGACGGCTACGACTGGGAGATCGTCTACAAACTCGATCTGTTCAGCAAGGTGTACTCATCAAATCAATCCGGCTGTACAGGGAACACACTATTTCGATGCGATAAAAATTACGGTCTTGATAACCTAGATATCAAACTTATGCTGGACGGAGAAAAGATCGCCGGGATTAAGGGTAGCAGTGCGCTTTTGTATATCCTGAGCAATCACGGCGGCAAACCGATTGTGGAAAACGATCACTCAGCGGGCATAGATAATATAGAGACACCGGAGGGCGCAAATACAATCAAACTTTACCAGGCATGGATACAACAATCGTTTCTGGATAATCGGTTGTCGGTACTGGCCGGATTGTATGATTTGAATTCTGAGTTTTACGCAACAGAATCATCGGGAATCTTCATCCAGCCAGTGTATGGCATCGGCGCTGAAATGGCTGCCACCGGACAAAACGGCCCTTCGGTCTTTCCAACGGCTTCATTTGGATTGCGCGCCAAATTCGAAACTGCGGGCTATTATCTGCAGGCAGTTGTTCTGGACGGCGTGCCGGGAGATCCAAACAACCCTCATGGCACCCATGTGCAATTCAACAGGGGGGATGGTGCGTTGCAAGTAGTTGAAGGTGCCTTACCGTTGGGTTCGGCAGAAAATTCACATGACAACAAGATTGCATTGGGTGTCTGGCAGTATACCGTCCGCTTCGACGATCTGGTGGACGTGGACATCAATAGCAATCCTGTGAAGCGGCACAACCATGGCTATTACGCCTTAGTGGAAAAGGTGCTGAGCTATAAACCTGGCAGCGAGGAGGAAAGCATCAACGGCTTCGTGCGTGCCGGTAAGGCTGACGGCAATACGACACAATTCGACCTGTCATGGAGTACAGGACTGGTATTTTCAGGTCCGTTGGCCGGGCGCGACCAGGATCAATTGGGTATTGCCTACGCACTAGAGCGCAACGGGGAGAAATGGCGTGTCAACTCTGGCAACCCTATAGTTTCCGAGAAATCGATGGAGCTGACTTATCGTTATCAGGCGATGTCGGGCCTGGTTTTGCAGCCATTGGTCCAGTATCTGATCAATCACAGTAACGATCCAGCCCAAGACAGGAGCTGGTGGCTGGGCATGCGCATCGAGGCTACGTTTTAGCCAAGCGTATTTTATCGATTCTGGATTCTGGGAAGGAAAATCAGCCAAACCTGCCGGTGATGTAATCCTCGGTTTCCTTCCGTTTTGGGTTTGTGAAGACGCTGCTGGTATCGCCGAACTCGATCAAGTCGCCCAGATACATGTAGGCGGTGAAATCGGAGACGCGCGCAGCCTGCTGCATGTTGTGAGTCACGATGACGATGGTAAAGTCCTCTTTCAGTTCATCGATCAGCATTTCGATGTGTGCGGTGGAAATCGGGTCGAGTGCCGAGGTTGGTTCGTCCAGTAGCAGAACTTGGGGTTTGACTGCGATTGCGCGGGCGATGCACAGGCGCTGTTGTTGTCCACCTGACAGGCTGGTTCCGCTCTGTTTCAATTTGTCCTTGGCCTCCGTCCACAGCGCGGCTTTCCGCAATGCCCATTCGACCCGCTCGTCCAGTTCGTTCTTGTTGAGATTCTCATACAACTTCACACCGAAAGCGATATTGTCATGAATCGACATCGGGAATGGTGTGGGCTTCTGGAATACCATGCCGATTTTGGCACGCAGCATGTTCAGGTCCTGCTTTTTGTCCAGAATATTTGTTCCATCCAGAAGTATTTCTCCTGTGGCCTTCTGCTTTGGATAGAGTTGATACATTCGATTGAGCGTGCGCAGCAGGGTCGATTTTCCACAGCCAGACGGACCGATGAAAGCTGTCACCATTTTTTCCGCGATCCCAAGGTTGATATCCTTCAGAGCCCGAAAGTTGCCGTAAAAAAAATTCAGATTCCTGACGATGATTTTTTCATTGGCGTTTGATTCAGCGTTCATTTGCAAGCCTTATTTACGAGCATTGTTAATGAGTGGTGGCGCTTTGACGGAACAGCACGCGGGCAAGAATATTGAGTATCAATACACTGAATGTTATTAACATCGCACCCGCCCAAGCCAGGCGTTGCCAATCTTCATAGGGACTCATCGCGAACTGGAAGATCACCACCGGCAGGTTGGCCATCGGTCGATCCATGTTACTGCTCCAGAACTGGTTGTTCAATGCCGTGAACAGTAACGGAGCAGTCTCTCCGCTGATACGCGCAATGGCAAGCATCACTCCTGTGATGATGCCCGCGCGTGCGGCACGCAGGGTAACGAAATTAATGATCTTCCATTGCGGAGCGCCCAGTGCGGCGGCCGCTTCGCGCAATGTGGTCGGAACCAGCCGCAACATGTTTTCGGTGGTGCGGATCACTATGGGGAT
>QJWF01000109.1 GCA_003235435.1 Nitrosomonadales bacterium | reverse complement strand
AACTTGAAGAGCAGCTTTATGCATGGGGTGAAGAGATCGAAAGCAATGCGGTGGAGGTGCACATCCACCACCTGCGCCGCAAGCTTTACCCGGAACTGATCGAAACCATACGCGGCGTCGGCTACTTGCTACCTCGCGGCAAAGGAGCATGACATGGCGCGACGCGCTTCGCTAAAGCGCCGGCTGCTCGAACTGGTGCTCGCGGTTATCGCGCTGATCTGGCTTGGCACGGCCGTCTTTACCTACCATGATGCACACGAGGAATTCGACGAATTGCTGGATGCGCATCTGGCCCAGGCTGCGGCATTGCTGGTTGTGCAAACCTCTCATGAGCTTGAAGAAATAGAGACCGAACATGCGGGTTTGCCGCATAAATACTCCCCGCGCATCGCTTTCCAGGTCTGGGAGGGCGGAAAAATATTGCGCATCCATTCGGCCAATGCGCCTTCCCGGCATCTGGCGACACGCGAGGAAGGTTTCAGCGACAGTGTCATCGATAACCATGTTTGGCGTGTGTACAGTTCCTGGGATGGTTCCGGGGAATTCCTGATCCAGGTCGCTGAGCGCGCGGATGTGCGCGAGGAACTGGCGCGCACCATCGCACAAAACCTATTGCAGCCGGTGCTGATCTCGCTGCCGTTGCTGGCTTTCCTGCTGTGGGTGGCGGTGGCGCGAGGATTGCAACCGCTTGTCAAACTGACCCGGGAAGTCGAGCAACGCGAGCCGGATAATCTCGCGCCTTTGGACGCCGGGGCTGCGCCCAGAGAGGTTGTTCCTCTGATCAAGCGCTTAAACCGGTTGTTCATCCGCATCGCGGCATCGATGCAGAGGGAGCGGCGATTTACTGCTGATGCCGCGCATGAGCTGCGCACGCCGGTGGCGGCGATCAAGGCGCAGGCACAGGTTGCGCAAGCCGCTTCCAGCAAGGAGGAACGCATGCATGCGCTCGACAATGCGATCCTCGGCTGTGATCGCGCCACCCACCTGATAGAGCAGTTGCTGACGTTGTCCCGGCTGGATACGCTGGAAGGAGGTGTGTCTGAGCCTTGTCCGCTCAGGGATATCGCATCGGAGGTGATTGCTTCGCTGGCGCCGGTTGCGCTGGAAAAGGGCGTGCGGCTGGAATTGCTGGCGGACGATGAAGTTTCATTGCGCGGCAATCCGGAGCTATTGCGCGTGATGTTGCGCAATCTGCTCGACAACGCGATCAAGCATACTGCGCCGGGAACTACCGTTCGGGTTGGAATCGCTTCAGAGGCCGGGAAGGTTTTTCTGTCGGTGAGCGATAATGGCCCGGGTCTGCCGGAAGAGGAGCTGAAAAAAGTGTCTGAACGTTTTTACCGACCCTTGGGTACACGTGCCAGCGGCAGCGGTTTGGGGCTGTCCATCGTCAAGCGTATAGCGGAAGTCCATAACGCTTCGTTGCAGATCGGAACGGCTAGCGAAGGTCGCGGGTTCAAGGTGACAGTGACTTTCTGGCAATAGCCACCGATATCATTCGGCTTGGGGACGGATACACACCTGCGCCGGGCAAAATATAGGTAATATTGCATCTGCGCGCCACAACCAACCGCTACGCAACCGTTATCTGGTTGTCTGGGGGATGGCTGGCGGTTTCATCGATCAAGGTGTCCGCGCCGACCAGGCAATAATCCATAATGAAAATTCACGAATATCAAGGCAAGGAAATTCTGCGTCAATTCGGTGTTTCCACCCCGCGCGGCATCGCGTGTTTCAGCGTCGATGAAGCAGTGGCAGCAGCGCAGCAGCTGGGCGGCGAGCTGTGGGTGGTGAAGGCGCAGATCCATGCAGGCGGCCGTGGCAAGGGCGGCGGGGTAAAGGTTGCAAAGTCGCTCGACGAGGTTCGCATTGCAGCGCAGCAGATCCTGGGCATGCATCTGGTTACCCACCAGACCGGCAAGGAGGGCCAGGTGGTGCGTCGGCTGTTGATCGAGGAAGGCGCGCAGATCGCCAGGGAGTTCTATCTGGGTATGGTGATCGATCGCAGCAAGCAGCGCGTTGCATTGCTGGCCAGCAGCGAGGGCGGCATGGAGATCGAACAGGTCGCCGCGCGCAGCCCGGAGAAGATACATACCGTGCGCATCGACCCGGTCGCCGGACTGAGTACATCAGACGCTTCACGCGTCGCTTGCGATATCGGCATCCCCGACGCCGCTATCGAGGGAGCAGTGACCGTGCTACAGGGTCTGTATCGCGCATTCGTCGAGAAAGACGCGATGCTGGCAGAGATCAATCCGCTGGTACTGACCTCGGATGGAAGGGTGCTGGCGCTCGATGCAAAATTCAATTTCGACAGCAATGCGCTGTATCGCCATCCGGAAATCGTCGCATTGCGCGACCTGGATGAGGAGGACCCTGCCGAGATCGAAGCCTCTAAATTCGATCTCAGTTATATCTCTCTCGAAGGCAATATCGGTTGCCTGGTGAACGGGGCGGGGCTGGCGATGGCTACCATGGACATCATCAAGCTGTATGGCGGTAATCCGGCGAATTTCCTTGATGTGGGCGGCGGGGCAGACAGGGAAAAAGTGACCGAGGCTTTCAAGCTGATGCTGAGAAATCCCAACATCAAAGCCATTCTGGTCAACATCTTCGGCGGCATCATGAAATGCGATGTGATC
>QJWF01000139.1 GCA_003235435.1 Nitrosomonadales bacterium | reverse complement strand
TTTGCGAGATTCTTTTCCAGTTGCGTGATCTGGCCGAAATCTATAAGCATTTCCTGAAAGATTTTGTCTGCCGACATCATGCCGCTCAACCCAAGCTTGTAATCGATTTTGCTCTGGTCAATCAGACCGTCGGCAACTTTTGCGTATTTCGAAAGTTTGTTTATCAGCAAATCGGCAATCTTGCGCTCGCCTTGGTTGTTCCCGGCACGATCCCTGATGGCCGTCAATTTCTTCAGTACATCTTCGATCTTCGCGCCTTGCTCAGAGGCAGTCTGACTGATAACTTCCTCATTGAAATTCGAGAACCATGTCAATAAACGGTACATGCTGAAATGAACCTCGCTGATCTGTTGCGAAGCTTCGTCAGCCAACCGGACATTGGCGAAATGATTATCGTACAGATCCGCCATCGAGTTGTGCTGGCGAGTCAGTACACTGTATGAGTTCGCCCCCAGCACGATCAGAAAAATAATGGCCACGCCCGGCGATACCAGTAATTTGTACAAAACTTTCATATTCCTCTCCTGTTGCTTGTGTATCACACGACTCGCGCTGATTCGGCATCGATAACGTTTATGTCAATTGACGCCTCCGCATACCCGCCCTGTTCATACAGGGCATGAATAAATAGCTGGGCCAGATGCTAGCCCGCATCCCGAGCCGATTCCGGGTCAGCGGGTGTTGTCATGTTGCCATCTCCTGTACCCACTTCCGACAACATCGCCAACTCGTTTACCGACAGCACTTTGGCTGCATTGAGGATGATGACGAATCTGTCCCTGACCTTGCCCATGCCGCTGATGAATTCGGCACGTATCTTGACGCCAAAACTGGGAGCCGGCTCGATATCGGTAGCAGGAATTTCCAGCACCTCTGACACGGAGTCAACCATCACACCGATATCCTGTTTTTCCCCTTCACTCTCGACTTCGATGATGACAATGCAGGTACGGCGGGTCACCGATGACAAGGCACGTCCAAAACGCGCGGACAGATCGACCACCGGAACGACAGCACCGCGAAGATTGATCACTCCCCGGATGAATTCAGGCATCATCGGAACGCTGGTCAGTTCTCCGAATTCGATGATTTCCTTGATGACCAGAATATCGATAGCGAACATTTCCTTGCCCAGGAGGAACGTCAAGTATTGCGCTTCTTCCTGTTGTGCTTCGGGTACATGCGCAGTATCTTTAACCAGCGAGCCCATCGTGGTCTCCTTTAGTATTCGACGAATTCTTCCTTGTTACCCAAACCGGCGGAATGAAAAGATGCTGCCATGCCTAATGGACGTGCTCCGGCTAGCGTGTTGCCTTTAGCTTGTGTTTTGCTGTGGACGACCGGCTTGGTTTGGCTGTCTATGGTACCGGCCTTCAATTTGAAGAACACCATCACCTGCTTCAATTGTTCGGCCTGTCCATACATTTCCTCGGCAGTCGCAGCGAGTTCTTCCGAAGACGCGGCATTTTGCTGGGCGATCTGGTTTAACTGAGCCATAGAGCTGTTGATCTGGCCGACACCCGAGGATTGTTCCGCGGATGCATCAGCAATGTCTTTCACACGGTCGGAAGTCATGTTTATGGAGGGCACTATTTCATCGAGCAGCTTGCCGGCATTTTCCGCCTGCGCCACACTGCTGGTAGCCAATTCCCCGATTTCCTGCGCCGCCACCTGACTGCGCTCTGCGAGTTTCCTCACCTCAGCCGCCACCACGGTAAAACCCTTGCCATGTTCACCGGCGCGGGCGGCCTCAATGGCTGCGTTCAAAGCCAGCAGGTTGGTCTGGTAGGCGATATCGTCGATGATGCCGATCTTGTTGGCGATCTGTTTCATTGCTGTCAATGTCTGACGCACTGAATAACCGCCTTCTGTGGCCTTTTCTGCAGCTTTGGAAGCCAAACTGTCGGTGCTCCTGGCATTTTCGGTGTTTTGATTGATCGAAGCAGACATTTGCTCCATTGAGGCGCTGGTTTCTTCAACCGATGCAGCTTGTTCGCTTGAGGTCTGGCTCATGGATTGAGCTGTTGCGCTCACTTCCTCCGACGCGCTGGACAGATTGTTGGCAGCGCCGCGCACTACGGTGACAATCCGGGTCAGGCTTTCGCTCATCCGCTTCATGGCATACAGCAAACTTGACTGATCGTTTGCATGGGTATCAACTGTTACCGTCAGGTCGCCCTGTGCGATCCGTCCCGCAATCTCTGCAGCATAAGCGGGTTCTCCTCCCAGTTGACGATAAAGCATGCGGGTAAACCAGTACCCTAGAATAACGGTAAGCAGTGCGGCAATTGCCGTCATGATCATCAGCAAATAGTGCGATGAAGCATAGCTCTCCATGGATGCATTGCCGCCTTGTTTCATCAAAATTGCCTGATAATTGATCAGATCGTTGACGGAACCCAGATAAGCAGCATTGATCGGAAGAAAATCGTTAACCAGATAGTACGTCGCTGCAGCGCCGTCGCTGCCGCTCAATTCGATCAGCTTATCCAGGTTCACATCGAAGTTCTGCCGGTTTTCCTTGATATTGTCTATCAGTAATCTGCCTTGGCCCGAACCGATCTTGGCCTCGAGTTGCTCGATCAGGGCCCCGGTTCGCTTTTGGGATTCGCGGATTTTTGATATCTCAGCCTTAATCATCGCATTGTCGATGAACAGCAG
>QJWF01000182.1 GCA_003235435.1 Nitrosomonadales bacterium | reverse complement strand
CCTGCGCAATCTGGCCACACGAAAGGCGTTCAAAAGTTCGAAATCTATCCGGTCAGTGCGGAATCCCGGATGGGGTTTCAGGTCTTCTTGTTCCAGCCAGCCCTGCTCCGCCAGTTCCGCAAGATCGATAAGGAGGATATTGCCGGCAAAGGCAGAGCTGCTCATGTAGGGCGAATTGCCGGGACCTATGCCTCCAAGCGGCAAAGTCTGCCAGTACGTTTGGCCGGCGGAGACCAGCCAGTCTATGAATTTATAAGCATCCGGGCCAAAGTCGCCCGAACCCAGCGGCCCCGGTAGAGAGGTGGGATGCAGCAAGATTCCGCTGGCGCGGTCAGTTAATAGCATAAGCCTGGTTGGCTGTTAAGGATTTTAATAATTTGGCGTACACGCTACTCCGAAGCGCGCCTCATCGCACCGCCCGCCTCCGGATGACCGCCCCCCTGACTGACCGGTTCGGAGAGATTCATGGGCGGGGGCAATTTCAAAAGGCGATACAACTCCGAGAGATTGTGCCGGAACAGCCGATCGAAGCTGGCGACAGAATGGGAAGGATTGTAATCGCCAAACCACCAGAACCAGTCTGAGCTTTCGCAGGAAAACAGCTGCTTTTGGGCGGCCTCTTTCTCCGCCTGGCTGAGCCGATCGCTGGACATGACCATATCGAAGCTTTGCTTGGCCACGCATAACAGATCCCATGCGCGATTCTTGTCCCTGGACCCTATCCAGGTCGAGAAATCCCCATATACCCAACTGCCGGCAACGATACCAGACAGGCTGTGTATTTTTGCGCAGTCTGTGCGGGACGAGCACGATTCCAGATATCCGTTGTATGTATTGGTGTGAATGTTTGTGTGGGCCTCAAGCGCAGCATACAATTCATCAAGGAAGTAAAACCCGTTGTATGGGTAGTATTCCCAGGCGTTTTCGCCATCCAGTATGACACTGACCAAGGGTGTTTCACCCTCGGGCGCGTGCGCTGCGATCGCTTCGATCTGTTCTACGAAGTTTTGCGCGGCATCCTTGCCATGCCAGCGTGAATATTCGAAGCCGATCAGATCGGACAAGCGGTCGTCCCGGAAAAAGCAGGTCAGGCTGTCTGCACCTTTTTCCAGCCGGTAGGGACGGTAAAGATATTGCTCTCGCGCCGGTATGGATTGCTTTGCATGAGTCATGCTGTTGACCAGCACGCCCTCCCCGCTGGCTACCCATTTGCAGCCTTCTGCTGCAAACACTTCGAGCGTCTCTGTTGAAATCGATCCTTCGGCAGGCCACATGCCGTGCGGTTCTGCGCCAAAACGTTCGCGGTGGCTTTTCTTTGCAAGCTGTATGTGCGCTGTAACCCTCAACCGACCTTTCGGGTAATGCGGGGATTCAGGCAATGGGGCGTCCGGCATGGCTTCTCTGGCGCTTGCGAAATCGATCAGCAAAGGTGCTAACGGATGGTAATGCGGTGTGGCGGACAATTCGATTTGCCCCGATTCGGCCAGCTTGCGATAGCGCGGAATGATGTCGCTGATCAACTCACCGATCAGATCCAGCAATTGTTTGCGGTCATCATAGCTGTATCCTTCCGCCTTGCTCATCAGCTTTGCCACAAGCTTGTGATCGCGCCTGATGCTTTCACCACACCAGGCTAGGTGATACCAGGTCAACAGGTCCGCAACATACTGGCCGGACAAATATGATAACGCGATTTCGCCATCAGCCTGCAATCGATTGAATAATTCCAGTAACCGCTTGTAGGCCGGATATGGCGAGATCATTTTGGTGTGATTGCTTCGAAAACATGCATCGAGCGCCAGTTGCCGCTGCTCCGCAGTAAGTTCACAAGAATCCTCGTGTACCAGCAGGCGCAACAACGGGTCGCGCAGTTTTCCGGTGGTAAATTGATCCGCATAGTCTTCCAGTTGGTCTAGCAGGATAGGCACGAAATTCACCACCGCGTGTACTTTTGGGTGCCGTTCAAGGTGATATGCCATGTCGGTGTAGTCTTTGATCGCATGCAAATAAGTCCATGGCAGCACGAAATCGCCGCTTGAATAATCGCGGTAATCCGGCTGGTGCATGTGCCAGAGAAAAACCAGATCGACAGTTTTTTTCATAGAAGGAACCCGGCGGCGCTTCTGCAGGGGGTTATGTTATTGGATTATCTGTTACTGTGTACTTTTTGACCCAACATTTCCGGCGTTATGAGAGTTATGCCGTTCGAGGTTACATGGAAGCGTTTGCGATCCTCTTCCGGATTGACTCCTGCGATCAGTCCGTCGGGGATCTTGCAACTTTTGTCAACGATGACACGTTTCAATACCACATCGCGACACACATCCACGTTGGGCAACAATACCGAATCCTCGATGGTGCAATGGCTGTTGACACGCACGTCGGAAAACAACAGGGAGCGGCGCACAGTCGAACCGCTGATTATGCAACCTCCGGAAACCAGCGAGTCGATCGCCATGCCGCGGCGATCATCATCGTCGAACACGAACTTGGCTGGGGGCAATTGTTCCTGGTGCGTCCAGATAGGCCATTCCTGATCGTACATGTTCAGGTCGGGTATGACCTTGGTGAGTTCCATATTGGCTTCCCAGTAGGCATCGATCGTCCCGACATCCCTCCAGTACGGTTTATTGTCTTCTCCCATTCCCACGCAGCTTTGCTCGAAACTCTGTGCGAAAACGCGATATTTCGCAACCATGTGCGGGATCAGGTCCTTGCCGAAATCGTGGCTTGAACGCTTATTGTCTGCATCACGAATCAATTGTTCAAAAAGGAATTTGGTATTGAAAACATAGATGCCCATGCTTGCCAGAGACTTACCGGGATTTCCGGGTATGGTGGCGGGGTTAGCAGGTTTCTCGGAAAATTCGATAACTCGAGAGGTTTCATCTACACCCATCACTCCGAAAGCTACTGCCTCGGCAACGGGTACCTCCAGACAAGCCACCGTCATGTCGGCATTGTTCTCGACATGAAAAGCCAGCAGCTTGCCATAGTCCATCTTGTATACATGATCACCCGCCAGAATCAGCACGAAGTCGGGATTTGATTCGCGCAGGATATCAAGGTTCTGATACACGGCGTCTGCGGTACCCTGATACCAGTGCACCTCGTCCACGCGTTGTTGCGCGGGAAGCAAATCGATGAATTCGCCGAATTGCCCGTTCAGGAATGACCAGCCGCGCTGGATATGCTGTATCAGGCTGTGTGACTTGTATTGAGTGGCTATACTGATATGGCGTATGCCGGAATTCACGCAATTGGACAGAACAAAGTCTATGATTCGAAATTTTCCTCCAAAAGGTACCGCGGGTTTGGCGCGCCAATCGGTCAATTGGTGCAGCCGGCTGCCGCGTCCTCCAGCCAGCACCATCGCATAAGTGTTTTTCGTGATGCGGCTGACAAAACGCGGCGCGGGATCATCCGTGGACACATGATATTTCTTTTGAAGGTAACTTAATTCGGCAACCATTCGACTCTCCATTCAATTACCTTGCTGTAAAAGCAGCATTATCGTTTACAATCGCCCCATTAGACAAGAACTATGGAGTATGCGAGTTGGAAAAGATGATGGAGTCGTTGCTGCAAACCCGTCTCTACGACCCTTTTGCACTGCTGGGGCTGCATCGCGAAGAGGCAGAATGGGTAGTGAGGGTGTATGAGCCGAACGCTTCGGGATGCGACCTGTTGAACGACAACCAGGCTGTAAAACTCAAGCGTATCCACCCGTCCGGCGTATTCGAATGGCGCAGCAAGTACGAGCCTTTGCGGCCCTATCGTCTGCGCATGCACTACGGCGAAGTGACGCACGACATCTACGACCCGTACCAGTTTCTCCCGCACATTTCACAGCAGGATCTGTATCTGTTCGGGGAAGGAAAGCTGCGTCAGGGTTACCGCATGCTCGGTTCGCATGCGGTAGAGATCGACGGAATCAAGGGCATCCGCTTTGCCGTTTGGGCGCCTAATGCAGAGCGGATCAGCGTCATAGGAGAATTCAACAACTGGGATGGCCGCTTGCACCCGATGCGCTCTCATGGTTCCAGCGGCGTGTGGGAATTGTTTATTCCCGAAATCAGGCAAGATGCGCTGTACCGTTATGAGATCCGCAACCGAGATACCGGCGCCTTGCTATCCAAGACCGATCCCTATGCACAGGGCTATGAGTTGCGTCCGGGAACTGCGGCGCTTGCAGCGCCTGCCCGCAATCACCGCTGGCAGGATGCGGAGTGGATGAAACAGCGCGGTGAATGGGACTGGCTGCATGGTGCGATCAACATCTATGAAGTGCACGCCGGCTCCTGGAAAAGGCATCCCGATGGCCGCTTCTACACCTACAGCGAATTGGCCGCCGACCTGGTACCTTACGTCAAAAGGATGGGATATACCCACATCGAATTCATGCCTGTGTCGGAACACCCGTTGGATGAATCTTGGGGATATCAGGCTACAGGCTATTTCGCGCCGTCCAGCCGCTTCGGCTCTCCGGATGAATTGCGTCTGCTGGTTGATACCTGCCACCAGGAGGGTATCGGCGTGATCCTCGACTGGGTGCCGGCACATTTTCCCCAGGATATCTGGTCATTGTCTCGTTTCGACGGGACCGCACTTTATGAGCACGAGGATCCGCGCCTCGGCTTCCACCAGGATTGGGGTACATACATATTCAATTACGGCCGCAACGAGGTGAAGAGCTTCCTGATGTCGAGTGCGCACTTCTGGCTCTCGGAATTTCACTTTGACGGGTTGCGCGTTGATGCGGTTGCCTCAATGTTGTATCTCGATTATTCGCGAAATCCCGGTGAATGGATACCCAACAAATACGGAGGCCGTGAGAATCTGGAAGCCGTGGATTTTCTGCGCGAGATGAACATCATGGTGCATGATGAGTTTCCAGGTGCGTTGACCATGGCGGAAGAATCCACCGCTTGGCCCGGCGTATCGCGTCCTGTCTACCTTGGAGGACTGGGTTTTTCGATCAAATGGAACATGGGCTGGATGAACGACACATTAAACTATTTCCATCACGATCCGGTGCATCGCCGTTACCACCACAACCAGCTTACCTTCGGGCAGCTATATGCATATACAGAGAATTTCGTGCTGCCGCTCTCGCATGATGAAGTAGTGCACGGCAAAGGTTCGCTGTTGTCCAAGATGCCCGGCGATGCCTGGCAGAAATTCGCCAATCTGCGCTTGCTGCTGACTTATCAGATGACCAGTCCGGGCAAGAAACTGAACTTCATGGGCAACGAGATCGCCCAGGGAAGGGAGTGGCAATCCAAATGGGAGCTCGAATGGTGGCAATTAGGGCAGGAATATCATCGCGGCATACAGAATCTGGTCCACGATCTCAACCAGTTGTATCGCAAATTGTCAGCGCTGCACGATCTGGATTTCCAGTACGAGGGTTTTTCATGGATAGATTGCAATGATGCGGAAAAATCCGTTCTGTCCTACCAGCGGCGTGCCCGTGATGGCACATCGGCCATCATCGCCTTGAATCTTACCCCTGTACCGCGCGCACATTACCGCATCGGCCTGCCGATGCAGACACAATATCGCGAAGTGCTTAACAGCGATTCGGAATATTATGCGGGGAGCAACTTCGGCAATGCAGGATTGATCAGTGCTCAGGAGATTCCATGGATGGGACAGCCCTACTCCGCCGAAATTTCATTGCCGCCCCTGGCAGGAGTTATTCTGGTTCCGGAGACTGGAATACAGGAGCGCCTCTTAGCGTGAAATCTCCACTGCTCATGTCCTGGTTTAATCCCTGACACAGCCACTATTAGTCATCCGCTGTTGAGTCGAACCCACCATCATGTCAAAACTCATCAATTCCCCAGCTTGGCGTGCACTCAGTTCGCATTATGAAGCCATCAAACCGGTCCACATGCGAAAGTTGTTCCAGGAAGACACAAAACGCTTCGATAAGTTTTCGGTTCAATTTGATAATTTATTTTTTGATTTTTCCAAGAATCGCATCAACGAAGAAACCATAAGGCTCCTGATCGGCCTCGCCGAGCAGGCCGGTTTGACCGCCAACATAGAGGCCATGTTCGCCGGCGAAAAGATCAATTCCACAGAGCGGCGGGCAGCATTGCATACTGCATTGCGCAACCGATCCGAAAACCCTGTTTACGTTGACGGCAAGAACGTCATGCCGGATGTGCGGCGCGTGCTTGAGCTGATGCGCCGCTTTTCAGATGCTGTGCGCACAGGACATCATTGCGGACATACAGGTAAGCAATTCACCGATATCGTCAACATCGGCATCGGGGGTTCCGATCTTGGCCCGCTGATGGTGTGCGAAGCGCTTAAGCCCTATGCGAAACCGAATCTTCGTACACATTTCGTATCGAATGTGGATGGCACTCATCTTGTCGAAACGCTGAAATACCTTGATGCAGAGACAACGATGATCATCGTTAGCTCGAAGACATTCACGACACAGGAAACACTGACCAATGCTCATTCTGCGCGTGCATGGCTGGTGGGAAGGCTGGGGGATGAACAGTGTGTTGCAAAGCACTTTGCAGCCGTTTCAACCAACCTTGAAGAAACCGCCAAGTTCGGCATCAATTCTGATAGCGTTTTCGAATTCTGGGATTGGGTAGGCGGTCGCTATTCTCTATGGTCTGCGATCGGATTGCCGATCGCGCTGTTCGTCGGTATGGACAGATTCGAGGAGCTGCTGGGCGGTGCTTACGCAATGGATGAGCACTTCCGCTCTGCAGCGCTGGACAAGAATATTCCTGTGTTGATGGGGATGCTGGGCATCTGGTATGGCAACTTCTTCGGTGCAGGTTCCAATGCCGTGTTCCCGTATGATCAGTATCTGCACCGCTTCCCAGCCTATCTGCAGCAACTGGACATGGAGAGCAACGGAAAAGGAGTGGATCGAGACGGCAATGCGGTGGACTACGATACCGGCATGGTTGTATGGGGCGAACCGGGTACAAATGGCCAGCATGCCTTTTACCAGCTCATACATCAGGGAACGCACTTGATACCTGCGGATTTTCTGGCTCCGCTGCACAGCCAGAATCCACTTGGTGAACATCACGCGATCCTGCTTGCCAACTGTTTTGCTCAGACCGAAGCACTGATGGTCGGAAAAACCGAACAGGAAGCGCGCTCCGAACTCATCGCGCAGGGTTTGCAGGGTGAATCATTGGATGTGCTGTTGCCGCACAAAGTATTTCAGGGCAACAAACCGACCAATACGCTGCTGTTTGAAAGGTTGGATCCACATACGCTGGGAATGCTTATCGCACTTTACGAGCACAAGGTGTTCGTGCAGAGCGTGGTATGGAACATCAATCCGTTCGACCAGTGGGGCGTGGAACTGGGCAAGCAACTTGCCGGAAAGATACTTCCTGAACTTCGCAATACAACCATGCCCTCACTACACGATGCTTCTACCGGAGGCCTGATAAAATACTACCAGCAGCATCGCTAGGCTGAACAGGAATGTCACTACCGTTCGTTCGATATCCGGAATAGCTGGCATTTAGTTGATTTTCAATTCCAGATCTTCCACATACGGCCGGCTCGGATACTGGAATGCGACCGGACCGTCCGGTTCCGCATGGACAAACTGGCGAACAAAAGGATCTTCCGATTCGAGCATATCCTCGGCTTTTCCCTCGGCCATGACCACTCCATCGTGAATGAAGTAGACGTAATCGACGACTTTGAGCGACTCGGAAAGATCATATGTCACCACCACTGATGTCACACCGAGCGCATCGTTCAACCGCCGTATCAGGTTTGCTATGGTATTGAGAGAGATCGGATCAAGACCCGCAAATGGTTCGTCGTAGATGATCAGCGGAGGATCGAGGGCTATCGCGCGCGCAAGTGCAACACGGCGTTCCATGCCACCAGAAAGTTCGCTCGGCATAAGCGCGTGCGCACCGCGCAAGCCCACCGAATGAAGCTTCATCAATACCAGATCATGGATCAATTCCTCCGGAAGATCGGTGTGTTCTCGCATCGGAAAAGCAAGATTGTCGTACACCGACAAATCGCTGAACAGCCCGCTGACCTGGAACATCATCCCCATTTCCCGGCGCAGCGCATACAGCTCATCGTTGTCCAGTTCGTGGACTATCTTGCCCTGAAATTTCACGCTGCCGCGCGACGGCCGCAACTGCCCGCCAAAATGCCGCAGAAGTGTGGTTTTTCCGCAACCGCTGACACCGAGTATCGCTACTATTTTGCCTCTAGGAATGGAAAGATTGACACCCTTCAGGATCTCCCGCTTGCCATAAGAGAAATGCAGGTCGGTGACTTCAACCAGATTTTTCGACGTTTGACTCAATATCATTGACTCCTTCGGGCCTGTCACGCAGTAAAATGCTACCACCGATTTGTGGAGAAGCCGATTCAATTTTCACTGCACTTAGATATTCAACCTGCTTGCGGCCATCGTCAATGACATCATTGCCAGCACCACAGATTCCAATCGAAGCTTTTGTCAGAACGGTGTTCTATGGTGGACAGCCAGCTTCGTCAAGAATTTTATTTGTTGCAAATCAGGGAAGCGGGAGAAACAGTTACCCAAATATTCCACGACCGTAGCTAAAACACCTTTATAACCGATGTGATTTGTATTGGCGCCCTCCTGAGGCGAAGGATAGCCAATTCTAGGATTAAATATTGAAAAGTGAAACGTCTTGCCATGCGGCACATGAATTCGGTCGTGCGGTGGCGGACAGGCTGAGATCCA
>QJWF01000031.1 GCA_003235435.1 Nitrosomonadales bacterium | reverse complement strand
CCACGGCACTGGCTTTGACGTATCGCGAGCGTATCCTAGCCGCGCTGCCGGCGGGTAAGGAGTTTCAACCGCTGATGACGTTGTACCTTACCGATAACACAAGCGCTGAAGAGATACGCAAGGCCAAACAGAGCGGCATGATTCATGCGGTGAAGCTCTATCCCGCGGGTGCGACCACGAACTCCGATGCAGGCGTCACAGATTTGCGCAAGACCTATGCCGCGCTGGAAGAAATGCAGCGCTGCGGAATGCCGCTGTTGGTCCATGGTGAGGTAACCGATCCTGCAGTGGACGTATTCGATCGGGAAAGCATGTTCATCGCCCGCATAATGCAACCTTTGCTTCGCGACCTGCCTGAACTGCGCGTGGTCTTCGAGCACATCACCACGGCTGATGCCGCACAATTCGTCATGGAGGCGAGGGACAACATCTCTGCGACGATCACCGCACACCACCTGCTCTACAATCGAAATGCGATGCTGGCCGGCGGCATCCGTCCGCACTACTATTGCTTGCCGCTGCTCAAGCGCGAGACCCACCGTGAGGCGCTGGTGATTGCAGCCACTAGCGGCAACAAAAAATTCTTCCTGGGTACCGACAGCGCCCCTCATGCGCAGCATGCAAAGGAAAACGCCTGCGGCTGTGCCGGTTGCTATACCGCACACGCTGCTATGGAACTATATGCCGAAGTATTCGAACAGGCCGGTGCACTGGACAAACTGGAAGGGTTTGCCAGTTTTTTTGGCGCTGATTACTACGGCTTGCCGCGCAACACGCGCAGGGTCACCTTGCGCAAAGATGAGTGGCGGGTGCCCGAGACGGTGGACTTCGGCGATACTCGCCTGGTGCCGCTAAGGGCGGGAGGGATGATGAAGTGGAAATTGGTGGAATAAGGAGTCAGCATGCCATTGATACCCTATCTTGATTGCATGCCCAAATTAGGCGAGCGAATTTTCCTTCATCCCTCGTGTCAGATAACCGGTGATGTGCGCATCGGCGATGACAGTTCCGTCTGGTGTAACTCTGTATTGCGCGGTGATGTGAACCATATCGTCATCGGGCGGGGCACGAACGTGCAGGATCTTACGGTGGGGCATGTGTCGCACAAGACACCTGAAAAACCCGAAGGGTCGCCTTTGGTGATCGGGGATCATGTTACGGTAGGGCACGCTGTCATTCTGCACGGATGCACCATAGGCAACGAGTGCCTGATCGGAATGGGTTCCGTCATCATGGACGATGTTGTTATTCCTGACCGGGTGATGATAGGAGCGGGAAGCCTGATCACTCCGGGCAAGGTGCTGCAAAGCGGAATGTTATATGTTGGCCGCCCGGCCAAGGCATTGAGGGCATTGACGGCGGAGGAAATCGCCCAATTGAGACATTCTGCGGAACATTACATGGCACTGAAGGATAATCATCTCGAAACAGCGCGGACATAGGCGGAACCATGATGCATTTCACCAGGTTAAATAGCGTACAAATGTAATCCATAAAATATTGTGAAGACGATATCCAATGAGCAGGAAATCTACCGTGCCAAGGTCAACCTGGAAACAGCCCGGATCGCCTGGAAGGAATTGCAGCGTTTTTTTGCCAGCGGGGCCGCGATCCATGTGAGCGACGATCTCGATCTGGTTGAGGTGGCTTTCCAGATGTCCCAAGATAACGCGGCCCTGATACAGCAATGGATGGAGGCTGGCAAGCTCGGTAAAGTTACGGATGCACAGGCTGCCGCATGGTTCGAAACGGATGCGCTGTTATGGGCAGTAGTGGTCAGTCCATGGGTTTTGGTGCAGCCGTCAGGCAGTCTGCAATAGCAGATTCGTTCATCTTCTACCCCGCCTCGGAGGACTCGAACTTGAAATTCCTCCGAATTTGGCTGATTCACAAGAATTCCGGGGAAATGACCAAGCGCAAGATGGGTTGAACTATACTTTCGCGTTCGCGGCTGTTGAACCACCACACAGCGCCCTTCTTGATCCTTAATGGACCGCCGTTGCATTCCAGCAGTTGAGCCGCCACCTCGCCCAGTGTAGGCTGATGTCCGACCACCAATACCGTACCGTCCCCATCGGGCCAGTGCGCTGCCAGCAGAACGGCTTGAGCCGAATTGCCAGGTGCTATGGCGGGCGCGAGAGTGAAATCATTGGTAAGCATAGATGCGGTCTGACGAGTACGCACTGCAGGGCTGACCAGAACGCGGTAGTCATCCGGCAAATGTCTGCTCAGAAAAGCAGCGACCTTTTCTGCTTGTTTAATGCCCTTTGGCGTAAGTTCGCGTAAGTGATCGGGAGTTCCATCGGCCGCTTCAGCGTGACGCCAAAGTATTAAATCCATCTCGAGCTCCAGAGGATTACATTTTGCATGCAAGCGTATACCGTATACACTGTTTGTGCCACTTTAATCCCAAGGAAATGAAATGACAACAAAAAAGACCGCTGCGAAAAAGACAAAGGTCGCTGTCGTGAAGCTTCCGGCGAAGAAGCCGGAGGCTCCAAAAAAACCTGCGGCAAAGTCGGCGAACAAGCCTAGCGCAAAGCCTGCGCATAAAAGAAACACGAAGAAATCGAAAAAAGAAAACAAGAAAAAAGTGGTGCGTGACAGCTTCACGATGCCGCAAAGCGAATATCTGAAGATAGCCGAGATCAAAGCGATTTGCCTGAAGTCAAGAATGCATGTGAAAAAAAGTGAAGTGTTGCGTGCCGGACTCAAGGCTTTGGCGAAGCTCAGTGCCAGGGAGTTGAGGCGTGCCATGGGCGAACTGGAAAAGATCAAAACCGGACGTCCCAAGAAGCGCTGATACCCGTCTGCAACAGTGATTGCCGGCTTTCTGCAATCAAATCAGGCGCTGGAAGCAGGCGGATTTTCGGTCTGGTTGTTGCGGTGCTGACGGATGGGGAAGCGGTAACACAGGAACAATATCCCGATGACTGCCAGCTGGGTCAACAGTGTTTCAGTCGTCGGCAGAACTCCCAGCATCGGTAGCGAAACAAAATTGACGGGACTGATTTCGACAATTCCGGCATCCTGCAACGATGCGACACCCTGACCTGCGAAGATCACAGCCATGATCGCCAACAATATCGATGTGGCAGAAAAAAACGCATTAAGCGGCAACCTGATGCCGAAACGGAACAAACCCCAGCCGATGACAAGCAGAGTCAGTCCGGCCGTCAACATGCCGCTCCACAGCGCGGGTCTCGTGTCTACAGTGGTTTGTGTCCAAAGTGCCTGGTAGAACAGTACTGTCTCGAATATTTCACGGTACACGGCGAAGAATGCGATCAAGGCAAGCGCCCAAACGGTCTTCTTTTCCAGCGCTGCGCCCACTTTTTCCTTCAGAAACTTTTGCCAGGCTTGAGCATGCGTTTTGTCGTGAAGCCAGAAACCAACATAAATCAACATGGCCGAGGCGATCAGCGCAGTGACCCCCGAGGTGATCTCACGACCGGCGCCAGATATGTTCACAAGCATGCTTGCCGACAACCAGGTTAGTACGCCCAGCAGGATTGCGCCTGCCCAGCCCACATGGACGTAGATCAGTGCGCTGCGCTGCCCGCTCTTCACAACGAATGCGATAACTGCCGCAAGGACAAGGATCGACTCCAACCCTTCACGCAACAGGACGAATAGCGAGCTGATGAAGGCGCCGGTGATCGAAAGTTTCCCTTCCCTGAGCAATTCATCAGCTTCTCTGAGCAACTTTTTCGCACTTTCGACTTTAACAGTCAGTGCATCGGCGGAAGCTCCGTCATAAATAAGTTTGCGTATCGCCATCATCTCGCGTTCAATGTCGAAGCGAAGCTGTGAATCGAGATTGACAAGGCTTATTTCCATGGGCTCGAAACCCTCCAGATATGCGGCGATTGCAAAGCGTTGCGCCTCGGATTTGTCACCGGCCTGGTAGCTGGCTATCGCATGATCCAATTGTTCTGTGGCGAATAAAAGCGTGGCGTGGCGGCTTGCGACGAGTGCATTCGGTTTTGCGCGCAGATACTCGAATACTGCCCTGGTATTGTCGCCGTAATTGACGCTAACCTCGTTTGCGGTCAGCGTGGTTAGCGTAACCAGATTGGGAAGGGCTCCCTGAAATTCACGTTTCTCCCAAAGCTTACGTCCAAGTTCCAGGCGTTCCGGAAGGTTATGAAAATTGGAAGCGAGGAATGCAAGCCCCCAGCGCTCATCATCGGACAGCTTCTCGAATCCAACCATGGCTGTGCCTGGCACGCCCAGCGAAATAGTGCTGTAAAGTCCATAGACGCTGCGCTTGCCCATACGGGTCGCATCGCGAAAGTTCGCCGGCTTTGGGTTGAGCGTTTTGCTTTCAGGCCCGTCTCCATAACCTTCGCTGCCGTGGCACTTGACGCATAATTGCCGATACAAAACCGAAGCTCTCTGGAAGTCAGGAATTTTTCGCGGCGAAACAGTGATATTGTATGCAGCGATAATATTACTGCGCAGTTGCCTTGCTTCGGCACTGACCTCCTCGGCAGGTGCCCTTTCGGCAACATCGTTGACCAATTTCTGCGCATCCTTGATGATATTCGCAAGCAGCGGGTGTTCAGGCAGCCGGTTTATCAGCTTGAGAGATTGCATCGCGAATTCAGCCTGCTCCTGATATTCGCTCTCGTTGAGTATCTTGCCGAACAATACCGATCCGCCATAATCCACGCCCAGGTAATCAAGCATGTGAAGTATCGATTGAGCTTCACGATCGGATGCTTCATCGGCTTGAGCAGCAGGCACCAACAGAACCAGTATAAACATACTGATTGCTGCTGAAATCAAGCGTACCGATATGGATGACATGCTGTAACTCCTTGCGCGAAGCGCAGTCCAGGCAAATATTCGTATAACAAAGGCTTGCAGGTTGCCTAACACGTAATTACTTGAGAATAGTTCTCATCTTATATGATAACTATTCTCAAGTGCAAGCGATTTGTGTATGATGATTTCTATAACCCGAACAACGCAACTTCCGGGCATTATGAGTAGGGATAAGGCTTTAGTCAAAGGAGTACGTCAGCTGGCGAGGGACAATGCATATGAGTGTTCCGGTTGATTGGGCTGTAATCGATATTCCAAGCGGATATCTGGCCCGTCCAAAAAATCAACCCGGTTTGTGATCACTGAGTTCATCTACACCAACATTGGAGTATCCATCATGGAAAGCCAGGATTTGCGCAATGCCGGCCTTAAAGTCACCGCACCCCGCCTCAAGATGCTCGAACTTCTCGAAAAAGCCGAGGGCAGACACCTAACCGCCGAGGCCATATACCGATTGCTGCTTGATGCGGGAGAGGAGATTGGACTGGCAACCGTGTATCGTGCGCTTACCCAGTTTGAAGCAGCGGGACTAGTCACCCGGCACCACTTCGAGGGAGGTCAGGCAGTGTTCGAACTGGAGCGCGGTCCCCATCATGATCATATTGTCTGCATACACTGCGGCCGGGTTGAGGAATTCTATGATGAAGTGATTGAAAAACGGCAACGTTCGATTGCCGAAAAGCTTGGCTTCAATATGCGCGACCACACGCTTACCCTGTACGGAGAATGCAACGCTCCGTCATGCATGAACAAAAGGATCAAGAGCTAGAAAGATGCAATGGAGCCATTCTATTAATCACCAGAGGCCACATTAAACTTTGCTTTCCTAATATTTTCCGGATGCAGAAATTCGCATCCCGGGCTTCGGCAGATACAAATCTCAAACGAATATCACAAGTGAACCGGGAATATGCGCTCATTGATCGTTCTTTTACTGCTGTTCATCTGCATGAACAGTCATGCTCAAACGGTTTCGCAGCATCATTTGCGTGTTGAACTGTACCCGCAGCAACGTAGTCTTGAAGCGGAGGATCGAATCATATTGCCGTCCGGTTCAAACCGCACGATGGAATTTCTCCTGCATCGTGATCTGCATCCCGCATCGCCCGATGGCCGAATCGTTGCAGTGGGCGGCTCATCTGAAGAAATCCTGCAGCGTTACCGCATAACGTTGCAGGCTAACAGCGACAGCTTCACGGTTGTATACGGAGGTGAAATATTCCATCCGCCGCAGCAGGATGAGCGGGAAGCCCGCACCTTTGAAAATTCACCGGGGATCATTGCCAGCGAAGGAGTGGTGTTAAGCGCAGCAAGCGGCTGGTATCCGATGCTGGAAGGCCGGCATGCCGAAAAAATGGTGACCTTCTCACTCGATATTACCATGCCGCAAGACTGGAGCGCGGTCAGCCAGGGTAAACGAAAATTGAAAATCGGAAAGCAGGAAGGATCAGTGTCTCATGTGACATGGGAAGAATCGCACCCCCAGGACGAGATATACCTGATAGCCGCACCGTTCACTGAATACAGCAACAGCGATTCCGGAATCGAAGAACTGGTTTACCTGCGCAAGGACGATTCGGAACTCGCACAGCGATATCTGGAAGCAACTTCCCGCTATATCGGGATGTATCAGCAGTTGATCGGAACATATCCATACGCCAAGTTTGCACTTGTGGAGAATTTCTGGGAAACCGGCTACGGCATGCCATCGTTCACCCTGTTGGGCAGCCAGGTGATACGTCTGCCTTTCATCGTCGATACCTCCTATCCGCACGAGATCCTGCACAACTGGTGGGGCAACAGCGTGTATGTTGATTACCGTAGCGGCAACTGGTCCGAAGGACTGACCGCCTACCTGGCAGATCATTTGCTGCAGGAACAAAAAGGTAGCGGCGCGGAATATCGTCGCGGAACATTGCAAAAATACTCAGATTTTGTTTCTGCTGGAAGGGATTTTCCGCTTGCAGGATTCACCTCGCGCCACAGCGCGCAAAGCGAAGCGGTGGGGTATGGCAAGGCCATGATGATGTTCCACATGTTGCGCAGAAGAATTGGCGATGACAACTTCGTTCGCGCGCTGCAAAAGCTGTACAGCGGTTTCAAGTTCAGGAGCGCCAGTTATGCGGAAATCGAGAAGATATTCTCACAAACCGCTGGTGAGAGCCTCGGTCAGTTTTTTGAACAATGGGTGCAACATACTGGCGCGCCGCAACTGCGTCTTGTATCCGCTGACACTTACCCCAAAGATAAGGGCTACGAGCTGGTCGTTATCATCGAACAAACCCAGCAAGGCCCTGCATTTGTACTTGACCTGCCGCTGGCGGTAACGCTGAAAGGACAGGAAGATGCATATTCAACGTTGCTGAAAATGGACGGCAAACGCGCGGAAATACGTCTGCCAATAACCGGGCAAGCGCTTCGCGTGGATGTCGATCCGGAATTTGATGTATTCCGAAGACTGGACAGAAGCGAAATCCCGGCGGCACTTTCCCAGGTATTCGGCGCGGAACAGCTGCTGATCGTTTTGCCGCGAAAGGCCGGCGAAGAACTACGCGTTCAATATCTTGCTGCCGCGCAAAGATGGCAGCAGCAACCCGGTCGTAACACGCGTGTTGTGTGGGATGACGAAATCGAAAACATCCCGAAAACTGCGGCAGTATGGCTGTTCGGCTGGGAAAACCGCTGGCGAGAAGAATTTCAATCCGCCATTCGCGGGGCCAATCTTTCGGACCGTGGAGTAAGTTTCGGCAGCACCGAGTTCCCGCGTAGTGGACATTCATTTGCGCTGGCGGCGCGTATCGGTCAAACACCCGCAGCCTGGCTTGCTGTAGAAGAAGCGGCAATGATGCCTTCACTAGCCAGAAAGCTTCCTCACTATTCGAAATACAGCTATGCCGTTTTCGAAGGCAAAAAAACAGCCAGTCTTGCAAAGGGGGTTTGGCCGTTATCGAATTCATCACTGGCCATGCAGATACATCAGTCGGGCGACAGTTTGCCGGACGCAATGCGCGGAAAACTCTCACTGCGCAAAAGCCTGGTTCCCTAGCAACATTTCGTTCAGCGCAAGGTCACATCGATTTGCAGTTCCTCCGCAGCGGCCAGCAGATGTTCGCGGCGCAACGTGACACGCACCAAGTCGCCGGGACGCTTGTCGAACATGATTGCCTTGATCTCGGGAAAATTCGAGACCTTGATGCCGTCAAGTGCAAGCAGGCGATCGCCGACTTTTATACCGTAATCCCTGGCAGCGCCATTGGATCCGAGTTGCGTGATGACCACATCCTTGCTCGAATCATCGACGGATATTCCAAGTTTGCCCGCATCTGGCAGTGCGATGCCGCCGGAAGAAGCGAGGATGAAATCGGCGATACCCGGGTAATCGCCAAGCTGGTTTCCATTGATGGCCACGGCACTGTACTTGCCCCCAAGGCGGCGGTCGAGTGCTTTCGGTATTCCGTCGCGATACATCATGTGCCCCAGACCCGCAAGCACCACCAGCATGGTTTGGGGATGTTGCTTCAGATATTTTGCGGCTGTATCCGCCATGGTCTCGTCCCACAACTGCTGTCCTTCGACGAACATGTCGAAAGTGTTGCTTTCCGGATGCGTATTAAAAATCGCCTTGAGCCGTTCCCTGTAATCTCTGCTTACCGGTTCTATGTCATCTGGGATCAGTTCGCGGTCCTGGGGGGTCAGGCTTTTGATTCCGCCTTGAAACACCTTGTGATGTATCTCGTCCGAGATATTGAGTGCCAGCACCGGAATATGCTTCTCGCGGGCAAACCTGAGAATGGGTTGCAACATCCTGTAGTCGATATTCCAGCGCTTGAAATATTCTGTTCTTACCAGCATTTCCCGTTCGTCGATATAACCGGCGATGTAATCGTTGATGTGTGACTGGAAAGGCTGCTGGAAATACTCGACACCGATGGCGATATAGG
>QJWF01000228.1 GCA_003235435.1 Nitrosomonadales bacterium | reverse complement strand
TTTTGTTGAAAGTTTTTCCGGTATTGTTGTTGCAGGAAAAGGAAAAGCAGAACATTCACAAGCTTAGCTTTTACATTCCTCTCGAAACGGATGTAAAAAAATTGATCTTTGAGATGGATATGCGGCTGAAACACGCCGGCATCAAGGCGAATCTGATCTGGAGCATCGACGAGGCAAACGGACTGGGGCTCCTTGATGTACTTCCTGCAAGCGCAAACAAGCTTCATGCAATACGGTTCCTGATGCAACAAAAAGGATTCACACGCGATAACACGGTATTTTCCGGTGACAGCGGCAACGATCTGGATGTGTTGTTGAGTGACATTCCCTCCGTGCTGGTTGCAAATGCAGGCAACGATGTCAGAAGCCAGGCGGCAGGAGCCAACACAGATACTTTTTATGTCGCCAAGGGTGGCTATCTCGGTATGAACGGAAATTACAGTGCCGGTATTCTTGAGGGGGTCGCACATTATCTTCCTGAAGTGGATGCATGGTTGCGCGATCAGAATGAACGAAAATAGAGACCGGTCATATGTACGAACAAGCTTCACACGCACTGCTGAATGAAATACTGATCGAGCTGAAACCCGAAATCGGGAACTATCGGTTGCGGCATTTCTACACCCGTCTCGGCGCGAACTTTTACGCCATACACTCGTTGTTCTTTCATTTATACGGCGATCGCCCTGATTTCAAGGAGCAAATGATCAACCTTGTCGAAACACTCGCGTTGCGCTACATAGAGCGCGCTCCCCATTTGCGGAAATCAGACTTGATGCGCGAAAGGGATTACAACTGGTTCCTGAGCCAGAAGTGGGTCGGCATGGCGCTCTACTGCGACCGCTTCGCGGGCGACCTTCAAGGCTTGCGGGCAAAGCTTCACTACCTGCAGGAACTGGGCGTCAACATGCTGCACATTATGCCCATGCTGGATTGTCCACCTGACAACAGTGATGGCGGTTATGCGGTGCGGAATTTCTGCAAGATAGATCCGCGCTTCGGCACGACCGAAGATGTGGAAGCGCTGGCCAATTCTCTCGAAAAAAGCGGCATGCTTCTGGTTCTCGATGTCGTAGTCAATCACACGTCGGACGAACACGAATGGGCACAAAAGGCCCGCAAGGGTGAAAAGAAATTCCAGGACTACTACTATATTTTCGATGATCGCAGGATTCCTGATGAATATGAAAAATCCATGCCCGAGATCTTTCCGGCCACATCGCCCGGCAATTTCACATGGAATGAAGAGATGGGCAAGTGGGTTATGACAGTGTTCCACAGCTACCAATGGGATCTTAACTATCGCAACCCTGCGGTATTGATTGAAATGATCGACATCATATTGTTCTGGGCAAACAAGGGAGCGGACATCCTGCGCCTGGATGCAGTGGCGTTTTTGTGGAAAAAGATCGGCAGCACCTGCCAGAACGAACGGGAAGCGCATCTGCTGTTGCAGATGATGAAAGATTGCTGCCAGGTGACTGCGCCGGGCGTGCTGTTCATCGCCGAGGCCATCGTCTCTCCCGGAGAGGTCACCAAGTATTTCGGCGACGACGCGATCAATGCCAAGGAGTGTGAAATCGCCTACAACGCCACTTTCATGTCATTGCTCTGGGATGCAGTAGCCACAAAGAATGCTAACCTTTTAAACCGCGGGGTAAGAAGCCTTCCGGTTAAGCTGGAACGGGCGACATGGCTCAACTATGTTCGCTGTCACGACGACATCGGTCTTGGCTTTGATGACAACGATGCCATTCTGTCCGGTTATGACCCGTTCCAGCACCGCCGCTTTCTGGTCGATTACTTCACCGGAAAATTTCCCGGCTCGCTCGCCAAAGGCATGCCTTTCGGCGAAAACCCCAAGACCGGAGATGCCCGCATCTCGGGTTCGCTCGCTTCACTGGTCGGACTCGAGACTGCGCTCGAGAACAACGATGCTGGCGCTATCGACAGCTCGATTAGAACAATCCTGCTGCTGCACAGCATGATACTTTCTTTCGGGGGGATTCCATTGCTCTATTATGGCGATGCGATCGGCATGCTAAACAGCCTGGAATATCTCGCCGATCCATCCAAGCGCGACGACAACCGCTGGGCGCATCGCTCCCACTTCGATTGGCACAAGGCGGAGAAGCGACATCAGACCGGCACGGTTGAATTCCGGATATTCAGTGCTCTGAAAAAGATGATCGCTTTGCGCAAAGAGATTCCCGCTTTCGCGGATTTCGACAATCGGCAGCTGCTGGCGGTGGACAACATCAACTTGCTGGTCTTTTCCCGGACCGACACGCAGGACAGCCGGAACAGGGTGCTGGTAGTCGGAAACTTTTACGTCGAGCCACAACCGTTGCACGTGGGCGCATTGAAATCCGCCGGCTTCTTCCAGCAAGATAGCATGAAAGATCTTAATTCAGGTATGTATGTTGCGGCTGAAAACGAAACGATCGTTATTCCGCCGCTATCCTTCTATTGGCTGACTGATTGAAAGCACAACCTTCCCGGACCCAAAATCTCGCCTGGCAGACAAAATATATCAGATTGGTATTACTGTCCCATCCTGAAACAAATCGGTCAATTTCCGGCTTAACCACGTGCCGATCTTATCAACGCCAATTTCTCCTCGCGCGTCAGACCTTTGATCGCCAACTCACGTTTCAGGGCTGAAGATCTATCACAACAACTCTCCACCAG
>QJWF01000215.1 GCA_003235435.1 Nitrosomonadales bacterium | reverse complement strand
ACTATCGCCGGCAAAGGCGGCCGTTACCGCAAAAAGTGATATGGATAATACGGCAGCAGTGATTTTTATCTTGTGTGACATGTCTCCTCGCTAGCAGTGTTTGGTTGTTATCGGGCAGGATTGTTTCCGATAACTGGTGCTGCGTCAATGGTGTTTTTTATGTCGTGTTGCTTCAGCAGGAAAAATACCGGAAACCGGCTTAAGGATATGAGTTGCCGACAATCATGTCAAAAGGCAATTTCCGTCACGGATAATTACGTATTTTCTGCAACCCTGCCATGAACCGATATTGTCGCCTAAGCAAGGCGCATCCTGCAATCGGCGTGAATATTACCTGCCTGACAGGAATTCTGCCACGGCCTCGATTTCGGAATCAGTCATCTGATTTGCCAGCAGGCCCATGATACCGGATATATCCGTGTCCCGTGCGCCTGTCTTGAAATCCTTCATCTGTTTTACAAGATATTCCTTGTACTGGCCGCCGATTACCGGAAACAGGGCATTGTAGGCGGGTTTGCCTTTGCCGATTTCTCCGTGGCAATTCATGCAACCTTTCTCGAGGTAGATTCTCTCTCCCTCGTCGTTTTTGACTGGCATTCCTTGCATCATGTTCTGGCTGGCGAAGTAAGCGGATATGTCCGCAAGATTCCTGCGATTGGTCAAGGTCGCCGAAATTTCAGTCATATTCGTGTCCCTGCGGGTACCTTCCTGAAAGTTGAATATCTGCCGTTGAATATATTCGGCATACTGCCCGGCCAGTTTTGGAATGTTCGGTGAGACTGAAATGCCCACTTCACCGTGGCAGCCCTTGCACAATGCAGCCTTGTCATTGCCATCGACCGGGTTACCGTTGCCGACACGCTTATTGATGTCTTCGGGACTGTCATCGGCGTGTGCGCAGAATGCTGCAAATAACGCTGCGCAAAGTACAACAGCAAAACCTGATTTTGTTAAAGCCATTGATACTCCTTGCAGTGAATGCAATGTGTCATTTCGTCGCAATTGTTTACCAAGGCAGATGCAACGTCAATTTATAAATTATGATTCGAATGATCGCAGGATAATCCACGGTTGCTTGTAGCAACGGCGGAATGATCTTCATTATTGATAACGCAGGGCTTCTATGGGGTCCATCTGTGCGGCTTTTCGAGCCGGATAAAATCCGAAAAATATTCCTACAGCCGCTGCGACACTGAATGCCACTACGACCGAACCTCCCGAGATGATGACCATGGTCCCTGTGAGTGAATTGGTCAGAAGTGCACCGCCGATTCCCAGCAGCAATCCTATGAAACAACCGACCACAGAGATGATGATGGCTTCAAGAAGGAATTGCATCAGGATATCGCGTTCGCGCGCGCCGATCGCCATGCGGATGCCTATCTCACGGGTGCGCTCGGTGACGGAAACCAGCATGATATTCATGATGCCGATGCCACCGACCAGCAGTGATACCGAGGCGATAGCGCCAAGCAGCAGCGACATGATGCGTGTGCTTTCTGCGGCTGAATCTGCAGCTGCGGTAAGGTTGCGCAGGTAAAAGTCGTTGTCCATGCCTTCACGGATACGGTGCCGCTGCCGCAGTAATTCTGTCATTGATTTTTCCACAGCTGGCATGTTCTCCTGCGTGGTGGTCTGAACCATTACCATGCGTACCGAACCGGGAAACTGGGAGCCATAAACCTGGCGCTGTGCGGTTGTGAGCGGGATGATGATGGTGTCGTCCTGATCGCGCCCATCCATACCCTGACCCTTTAGTGCCAACGTGCCGATGACGACGAAAGGACTTTGCTGGATACGGAAGGTCTTTCCGATTGGATCCGCATTGCCGAACAGGTTTTGCGCGGCTGTGTTGCCGATCAGCGCAACGCGTGTTGCAGAACGCACATCCGAGTCGGTAAAAACTGATCCGGACTCAACCTGCCATGAACGTGCGATCAAGTAGTCCGGGGTGGTACCGATAACGGAAGTGTTCCAGTTGTTCGGCCCGTAAACGATCTGGGCCCTGCCGGCTTGTATCGGCGCGACAGCCTGTATGCCAGGCAACTCTGCAATCGCAGCGGCGTCATCGACGTTCAGGGTATAGCCACCTGCGCTGCCCGATCGCACGCCGCCCGCTGTGGTGCTTCCAGACAACAGGATGAACAGATTGCTGCCCATCGATGCGATGGTTTGCTTGATCCCGTATTGGGCGCCTTGTCCGATCGACATCATCAGCACTACTGCACCGACACCTATTACCATGCCGAGCATTGTCAGAAATGTACGCAGGCGGTTTGACCCCATGGCGCGCCAGGCTTCACCGAGCATTGCAAGGGTCATGCGTTCGCCTCCTGATGACGGGTTAGTTGATCGCTTATGATGCGTCCGTCAAGAAAGCGCACCTGGCGCAAGGCATGTTGTGCGATGTCCTCTTCGTGGGTGACCAACACGATGGTAATACCTTCACGATTGAGCTCATCAAACAATGACATGATCTCTTCCCCCGTCTTGCTATCGAGGTTACCGGTCGGTTCATCGGCAAGAATCAGGCGAGGGTGGTTCACCAAAGCCCTCGCAATCGCGACTCGCTGCTGCTGACCGCCGGAAATCTTGTTAGGCATGGAATCAGCATACCTTTCCAAACCCACCTTGGCGATCAATTCCAGGGCACGCCGCTGACGCTCTTCAGTCTCCAGTCCGCAATAGATCA
>QJWF01000020.1 GCA_003235435.1 Nitrosomonadales bacterium | reverse complement strand
CCCCCGCCCCAAACCCGCTCGCTACGATTTCTGTCACTATTATATTTAAGCAATCCAGCCTGACAATTTTGCATCGAATTTAATATAAGCTGACCCATGTATTTCATAAGGCCCACCGACCCGAACCCTATCACACCCGCAAAGGCCGTGTTGCTCGGACTGCTGTGTCTGGTCTGGCTGGGCACCGGACTGGTCGGGCACGATCCGTGGAAGCCGGATGAGGCATACAGTTTCGGACTGATCTATTCGATGGTGCACAGCGGCGACTGGCTTGTGCCCACGCTGGCGGGCGAACCCTATATGGACAAGCCGCCGCTGTTCTATTGGACCGCCGCACTGTCCGCCAAATTGTGGGGTCCGCTGCTTCCGCTGCACGACGGCGCGAGACTTGCCAGCGGTTTCTACACTGCGCTGACCCTGCTGTTCACCGGACTCGCGAGCCGCAAACTGTACGGCGAATATCGCGGCTGGGCTGCGGCAATCATCCTGATCGGCTGCCTCGGAATGATGGTGCGCTCGCATGAGATGATCACCGATGTCGCGCTGCTCGCCGGCTGCGCGATGATGCTGTACGGTTTTGCGTTGAGCAGGGAACGCTTCATGCGCGCCGGCGCATTGATCGGAACGGGCATGGGAATCGGCTTCATGTCCAAGGGGTTCATCTCTCCGGTGCTGTTCCTGTTGATCGCAACGTTGCTGCCGGCATTGTTCAAGAACTGGCGCACGCTGAAATATTTCCACAGTCTGTCCATCTCCGTACTGTTTTCCCTGCCTTGGCTGACCATATGGCCACTGCTGCTGTATCTGCACTCCCCGAAATTGTTTGCAGAATGGGCATGGACACGCAACATCGGCAACTGGATTGATTACGCGAAAGCCGGACCGAGCATGGAGGCTTTCTATTATGTGGAAAGCCTTCCCTGGCTGGCGTGGCCCGCACTGCCGCTGGCATTCTGGGTGGTTTGGAAATCGCGCAAACGCCTGAAGCAGCGCGACGATCTGCAGTTGCCGCTGGTCAGTTTTGCGGTGATGCTGGTGACACTCAGCCTGGTGCCTGACATAAAGGAGGTGTTTGCGTTGCCGATGCTGTTGCCGATTGTGTTGCTGGCGGCCGCCTCGTTGTCGATACTGAAACGCGGTGCCGCCAACGCGCTGGACTGGTTCGGGATAATGACCTTCGCGCTGCTCGCGATATTGATGTGGTGGGGATGGGCAGGACTGCTGCTTGACAATCAGGCCAAAATCACCCACTGGCTAAAGGATTACCAACCGGGCTTCGACCCTGTACTGCAGACCGCTCCTTTCGTCATCGCCATCATCGCCACCGTGTTGTGGGTGATACTTGTCTGGCGCGTGGGGCGTTCGATGCGGCGCGCCGTGGTGAACTGGGCTTCAGGAGTCACGCTGATCTGGATACTGGCGATGACACTGTGGCTGCCCTGGCTGGACAGCGGCAAGAGTTACCGGAACATGGTCGTCGCGATGAAACGGGCGATGCCGAAGCAATATCAGTGTATCGCTGGAGAGCATCTCGGCGATGCGCAGCGCGCGATGCTGCACTATTTCGGCAACATCATCACCAGGCGCGATTCGAAACAACGCTGTGACCTGCGCCTGATCCAGGGCGACAAACTATCCAGACCGCTGCTTGACGAAACACGCTGGGAAAAAATCTGGGAAGGCAGCCGCAAGGGCGACAAGAACGAGCACTACCGGCTCTACCAGCGACTCCGCAGGGAGCCTGCATAAGCGGTCATGCTGGCCGACGAATGCGGCGAAAGCCAAATCGGCTCACGACGAAAAGCAATCATGCAAGGGAACTTCCGGTCAAGTCCGCCAATATCGATCAGGACAGCTTATTTGTTGTGGCAGTTTGAACACAACGCACTGCCATTGACCGTCACGCGCAAATACGCTTCCCGCGGCGCATTTGCTGGCAACCGCGAAGCGCCATGGCTCCTGTGACAGGTGGAGCAGGTTATTTTCGCCGTGCCGTTAATGTTGAATAACTGGATCTCGTCGCTATCGGGTTGCCCATTATCGTTCTTGTCGAAGAACGTCACGTCGTCGTGCCGCATGTCCGGCTGATGGAAATACAGTTCAGCACCCGATCCGAGCGGATAATTGATGTCTACCGGGTGATGGGATGCAACATTGGCATAGACTTTACTGAAATCGGCCGCACCCGATTTCGAGCCGCGAACATGGCAGGAACGGCAATCGACGTTTTGCGCATAGCTGCCGGAGGCTGCGGCAAGCAGCACGGACGAAACCAATGCATGCAATAATAATAGCTGTCTTGTCATAACTAGGTCCCCCCGGAATCGAGTGCCACTAATATTCACATTTGTTGACACTATACTCCTATAAAATCTGCGCCGCTTCTTCAAACTTCAGGCGCGGGCTGCGCGGGAAAAGTTTGCCGCGATCCCCGTAGCCGAGGTTGATCAGGAAGTTCGATTTTATCTTGCCATCCGGGAAGAACTCCCTGTCCAATTTTGCGTTATCAAAACCGGACATCGGTCCGGCGTCCAGCCCCACCGCGCGCGCCGCGATGATCAGGTAAGCTCCCTGAAGCGTTCCGTTGCGGAACGCCGTGGTCTCGATCAGCGGCTGGTTTCCTGCAAACCAGGAACGCGCGTCGGTATGCGGGAAAAGTTGCGGCAGTTTTTCGTAGAACTCCATATCGTGTGCAA
>QJWF01000234.1 GCA_003235435.1 Nitrosomonadales bacterium | reverse complement strand
GCCGGGAAGCCCATTGCTCGGCTTGCGCACCGATCATTGATTTCCGACAGGCTGTTCGGGGAACATCTGTATGGTAGGCATGACAGGAGCTCCCGCAAGTTGAGCTTGGCCCTGCACGAACAAGGCGGGAGAGGCAGAGCGCTGGAATGTATGTCCAATCAGTTGAATCTGACCACTCACGCCATCAAGCGGAAGCGACACATCGAGTCTGTTGAAAAGCATCAAGCGGATCAGACGATAGGCATCTATCCCAAGGGCATAAAGGCGTTCATTGTCTATGGAAAGCGGTGTGCTTGCGCGAGGATAAATCATCACGGCGGGATGATCGGGTTGCAGCAACCACGGCATATCGACAAATCGGATACCATTCAAATCATAATTGAGCAGCGTGTTGGAATTTCCGAGAAAGACGCGTGAAGTTGCGTAATCGGGCAGCTTGTTTGGCAGATAAGGGCGGATCAAGCGAGCCTTCCTCGCATCAGTGGCGATGAATATCATCGTCCCGGGTATTTCGGTGATATCGGCAAATATCGAAGTGTTGTCGCCGAATTCGATCTCACGCAGTATCGTGCCGCCGGAATCGTTCCACTCGTACTCGAAAGCGGATTGAAGCCGTTTGGAAAGTTGCTCGGCAGTTGTAATGATGATGGCTTGATGCAAACCCTGTTGTCTTGCCAAATGCGCTATCTGGCGTGCTTCCGACTCTATGGCCATGCCGAAATAATACAAGTTCTGTGCCGGTGAGGTATCTACCACATTCAAGCTCAGTGTCGGTACCGGGGTGTTGCGCGACTCTGCCAATGCAGTGACGCCGTTGCGGGTGAGCGGACCCACTACAGCGAGCGCACCGTTTGAAACTGCCTGCCGATACACCGAGACAACACTGTTATTCTCATCAAAATTGTCATATGCCTGTATAGGCAATACCTGACCGTCCTGTCTTGCAGCGGCCATAAACCCACTCTCTACCGAGCCGGCTGGCTTGCCAAATATTGGTGACCGCAACGGCAACAACAACGCGATATGCGGGATGGCCCGAGCCTTGTCGACAATGATAGGCTCGGGCGGGACAGCCTCTGGTGCAATTTCAGGTGCGGGTACGCCTTCGGGTGCGGGTATCTCAGCCTCTGTGACCGGCGCAGCAGGCTTTTCTTGGCCGGGCTTATACGGTAGGGTGGGTGCACAAGCGTATAGTGCAAACAGGGTAGAGAGTACGAGGAGTACACGTTGCATAGCGAACATCCGCAAAAATTGGAAGCAGCATTATATGTAGTTGCCACACCGATTGGAAATTTACGCGATATTACGCTGCGCGCCCTTGAAGTGCTGGCTTCTGCTGACATGATCGCGGCTGAGGACAAGCGCAATACCGCTCACCTGCTGACATATCACCACATCATCGCAAAACGGCTGATGGCGGTACATCAGCATAACGAGCGCGTCTCGTCGGAAAAGATTATCTCTTTGCTGCATGCGGGTCAAAGCGTGGCTTTCGTCAGCGACGCCGGAACGCCTGCGGTGAGCGACCCGGGAGCGCTGCTGGTGCGGGCGGTACGTTCAGCAGGGCTTCGTGTCATACCGATACCCGGCGCGAATGCGGCGATCGCGGCTTTGTCTGCCGCCGGTCTGACAGGCCACCATTTCCTGTTTTATGGGTTCCTGCCCAGCAAGTCCGCGGCACGCCGAGCGGCTTTGAGGTCATTGAGCAGTCACCCTTACCCTTTGGTGTTTTACGAAGCTCCGCACCGTATTATCGAATGTGTTTCTGACATTTGCGCAGAACTGGGTGGAGAAAGGCAGGTCGTGCTGGCGCGCGAGATTACCAAGATGTTTGAAACGATACATGCTTGCACATTGCAGGATGCCAAAGCGTGGTTGCAATCTGACGGCGACCGGCAGCGCGGCGAATTCGTCGTGCTGGTATCGGGTGCGCCGCCTCATTCAGGCTTGTCGGCTGAATCGCTTAATACTTTATCAGTGCTGCTTGATGCGCTGCCCCTCAAACAGGCAGTGCAGCTTGCAGCAAAGATCAGTGGCGAACACCGCAGTGAACTGTACCAGCTCGCATTGCAGATAAAAAAACAGGATCATGATGATGGCGACCCACAACATTCAGCCGACTTCTGAAGCTGCAGGACTGCCAGCGCTGATACTTGCCCTGCTGAATAATCCGTCCTGTTATGACCATGCTGCAGGCCGGGTGCGGTTGGTCGAAACGCATATTTCATGGGTGCTGCTTACCGGAGAGTACGCTTACAAGATAAAAAAACCGCTGAACCTGGGATTTCTGGATTTCAGCACTTTGGAGCTTAGGCAGAAGGCATGTATCGAAGAGGTGCGCCTGAACCGGCGTCTGGCTGAAGAGTTTTATCTGGGTGTTGCTGCGATCACCGGCACACCTGATGCGCCGCGCATCAATAATCCCGACATCAACCCACAGGGTGCCCCCTTTGAGTATGCAGTAAAAATGCGCCGGTTTCCCGACGGCGCAACGCTGGATCGGTTGGACGAACGCGGAGAACTGGGCACCGCGCAGATAGACATGCTTGCCAAGCGCCTTGCCAGATTTCACATCGAGGAATGCGGGAGGGCAACCGCCGACAGCGCATGGGGCGTGCCAGAGAAGATATTGCTGCCGGTTGCCGAGAATTTTCAGCTTCTGACTGAACGATGCAATGGTCCGGCCGAAAAGCGGCGTTTGGAAGTATTGCAAAACTGG
>QJWF01000176.1 GCA_003235435.1 Nitrosomonadales bacterium | reverse complement strand
TACGATTAATGCGGCCGCGTCCCGAATGACAAGTCCTAATTATCAATCAGCCTGTTTACGCAGAAATGAGGGAATATCCAGGGTATCCATGCCTGATTTTTCCATCGCATCGACCGCTGCCCTGCGCCCGCTCCGGATAAACGCCGGCGTATCGAGTTCAGGATAATTAACGCCGGTATTGGTGATCAACTCGTCGTGGGTACCCGTTCTTTGATAGTCCTGATTCTGATAGACGATTTCGGGTTTGGTTTGCTTGCGTGCTTGTGGGGACCCCAGGCCGGTTGCAACGACTGTCACGCGCAGTTCATCGCCCATGGTCTCATCGAACACCGAGCCGACGATTACGGTGGCCTCTTCTGCGGCAAACTGTACCGATTCCATCACATCATCGATCTCCTTCAATTTCAGATGGCTTGAGGAAGTTATATTCACCAGAACGCCGCGCGCTCCGGTCATATCCACATCCTCCAGCAACGGGCTGGCAATTGCGCGCTCGGCCGCAACCCGGGCTCGATCGGAACCAGAAGCGACAGCCGAGCCCATCATAGCCATGCCATTCTCGGACATGACGGTACGCACGTCGGCAAAGTCCACATTGATCAGACCGGGCACATTGATCACTTCGGCGATGCCCGCCACCGCACCCTGCAATACGCCATTGGCAGCCTTGAAGGCTTCAGGCACGGTCACATCGTTGCCAAGCACTTCCATCAATTTGGAATTCGGCACGATGATCAGCGAATCGACGTACTCGTGCAGGGTTTCGATACCGGCTTTGGCAAAACGCATCCTGTTTCCCTCGTATGCGAATGGCTTGGTGACCACCGCCACAGTCAGGATATCCATCTCTTTAGCAATTTGCGCAACAATGGGCGCGGCGCCTGTACCCGTTCCTCCGCCCATTCCCGCTGTGATGAATACCATATGAGCTCCGTTGATCATTTCCTTAATGCGATCGCGATCTTCTTCTGCAGCAGCCTGCCCGACCGACGGCTTTGCTCCGGCGCCCAAGCCCTTTGTGATATTCGCTCCGATCTGCAACTGGGTGCGCGCCATGCTCCGTTTCAGCGCCTGCGCATCGGTATTGATCACGATGAATTCGACCCCTTGCACCCCCTGTTCTATCATGTGATCGACTGCATTCCCGCCGCAACCGCCGATTCCGATCACCTTGATCACCGCATCCTGAGTCAGTGTTTCCATTATTTCAAACATAGCCGTCTCCTTTTCGTAATTTCAATTTCAACCCTGAATCCAACCCGTAAAAATCAAAAATTCCCCTGAAACCAGTTTTTCATTCTTGCCAGCACGTCGCCAAACGAATTCGATTGCATGCGCGTTTCCTCCTCGCGGAGGTGGTGTTCAAGCCCGTAGAGCAGCAATCCCACGCCGGTTGCCATGCGCGGCGTTTTCACCACATCTGCCAGGCCACCGACATATTTCGGCACACCCAGCCGCACCGGCAGGTGGAATATCTCCTCGCCAAGCTCAACCATGCCCTGCATGGCGCTGCTGCCGCCGGTTATGACGATTCCCGAGGACAGCAATTCTTCGAAACCGCTGCGGCGCAACTCCTGCTGCACCAGTGAGTACAATTCCTCGACACGTGGTTCGATCACTTCGGCAAGAGTCTGGCGTGACAGCATGCGCGGGCCCCTTTCGCCCACACCCGGCACTTCCAGAGAACCGCTGTCCGCCAGTTGTCTGAGCGCGCAGCCATGCTTGATCTTGATGTCTTCGGCATCCTGCGTCGGCGTGCGCAATGCCATCGCGATGTCGTTGGTGATCTGGTCTCCGGCGATCGGTATCACAGCGGTATGCCGTATCGCTCCTCCGGTGAACACTGCAATGTCTGTGGTGCCGCCGCCGATATCCACCAGGCACACGCCCAGTTCCTTTTCATCCTCCTCGAGGACAGATTTGCTCGAGGCCAGCGGCTGAAGGATCAGTTCGTTGACTTCCAGTCCGCAACGATGGATGCACTTCATGATGTTCTGCACCGCAGACACCGCACCGCTGACGATATGCACCTCGACATCCAGGCGCATCCCGCTCATGCCCAGCGGTTTCTTGATGCCGTCCTGTCCGTCAATGCTGAACTCCTGCTCTAGTATGTGCAGAATCTGCTGGTCGCCCGGCAGGCTAATCGAACTGGCCGTTTCGACCACTCTTTCGATATCGGCATGCACCACTTCCTTTTCCTTGATCTTTACCATGCCGCGCGAATTGATGCTGCGGATATGGCTGCCCGCGATACCCGTGTAGACCTCGCGTATCTTGCAGTCCGCCATCAACTCCGCTTCTTCCAGCGCGCGCTGTATTGAATTCACTGTAGCCTCGATATTGACCACCATGCCTTTTTTCATTCCGGATGATTCGTGCATTCCCATGCCGATCACTTCAAGCGCGCTGTCCGGTTTGACTTCGCCGACTATAACCACGATCTTCGATGTGCCGATGTCCAATCCGACCACCAGATTTTTCGATTCCCTGTTTCTACTCATTGCTTGCGCTCCTTGACAGACGACCGGATACAAAAAACGGAAAATCCGTCTACCATCATTACTTCCATATCCCCTGCTCTATCCTTTATCACTTGCCACCCGCCTGACGGAGAAACCGTTGCGATAGCGCAAATCCACATAAGCCACCCTGTCTTGGGTCTCCAGGCTGTAGGGATAGGCAGTCACGAACCTCTCCAGCCGTTGCCGCACATCCTC
>QJWF01000197.1 GCA_003235435.1 Nitrosomonadales bacterium | reverse complement strand
GGATGGGCATAGGGCAGGAAATCCGCGTATTTCCTTGGCTTCATGCAGATAATCGGATGCGGCCGGACTTGTCTGGATAGGATGCTGGTGCCCGGAGCCGGAATCGAACCGGCACGCTGGTTTTACCCAAGCGACGGATTTTAAGTCCGTTGTGTCTACCAATTTCACCACCCGGGCGGGTATTTGGAGGCGAGACCCGGAATCGAACCGGGATAGGCGGATTTGCAATCCGCTGCATAACCATTTTGCTATCTCGCCGCGCTTTGAATCAACGGCTTGAAATGAACGAGGGAAAGCCGGAATGCTTTCCCTCAGAATTGGAGCGGGAGAAGAGTCTCGAACTCTCGACCTCAACCTTGGCAAGGTTGCGCTCTACCAACTGAGCTACTCCCGCAAAACGAGTTGCGCATTATAGGGATATTCGAATTCCTGTCAATAAGTTAACGTGTAGATATTAGTGGACTATGTTGCTCAGTTTGAATAAGCGCACAAAATTCTCGGTGGTAATCTGTCCAACTTCGTCCAGGCCAATGCCGCGCAAAACGGCGATCTCTTCCGCGACGTGCTTCACATAAGCCGGCTGATTGAGCTTGCCGCGATGCGGTACCGGGGCCAGATAAGGCGCATCGGTTTCGATCAGTATGCGATCCAGCGGTACGCGCTGCGCGACCTCCTTGAGCTGTTTCGCGTTCTTGAAAGTGACGATACCGGAAAAGGAAATATAGAACCCCATATTCAATGCAGCTTTTGCAACTTCCCAGGTTTCGGTGAAGCAATGCATCACACCGCTCGCTTCTGCAGCCTTTTCCTCGGCCATGATACGCAGCGTGTCCGCGCCGGCTTCGCGGGTGTGGATGATCAACGGTTTGCCGGACTCGCGGGCCGCTTTGATATGGGTGCGAAAGCGGGCGCGCTGCCACTCCAGATCGCCCTTGAGGCGGTAATAGTCCAGCCCGGTCTCGCCGATGCCGATGATTCTGGGGTGTTGTGCCAATTTCACCAGCAATGCCACATCTGGTTCATCGACATCTTCGTAATCGGGATGAACGCCCACCGAGGCGTAGATATCAGAATGTTGCTCGGCAAGCGCCAAGACCTGCGGGAAATCCTTCAGGTTGACCGAAACACACAAGGCACAGATCACTTCGTTGTCGCGCATATGCGACAGTACATCGCCGATATCTGCAGACAGCTCGGGGAAATTGATGTGGCAGTGGGAATCAACGAATGCCATGGTTATTCGAGCATCAGTCGGCGGTAAACCAGCAACAGGGATTCGAAAAACAACTTCGGATTGAGCGTATGATGCGCTTCGCGTTTGGCGGTCAGCAATAATTTCTGCAGCCGGGCTAGGTTCAATGGTTCCACGGATTCGACAAGTTTCCTGATTGCCGCTTCCTCTCCGGGGTGATAGCGCAACCTTCCGGCCAGCTTCATCGCGTTCAGGTCATAACTCCATTGCTGCAGCCACTGGACGACCAGCACCTGTTCGATTTTTTGCATCGACTCTGCCAGCGAGAACACATCCAATGCAACAGGCTGCCGCACGGCACGGAGCAATTTTTCACGCTCTTCGCTGCCCAATTGCTGGTCCTGCTGAACGGCCAAGAGCGGCGCAAAACCCGAGGCAGCAAGTGCATCGGCCGGATTCTTCACGCCCTGCTCCTTCAGCCAGCGTGCTGCACTGGCAGCATCGGGAGCAGACACCGCGAAAGACAAGCAACGGCTCCGTATCGTCGGCAGCAATTGCTGCGGCCTGTGCGACACCAGGATGAACAGCACGCCTAGCGGCGGCTCCTCGAGATTTTTCAACAGGGCATTGGCGGCATTGGTGTTCATCGCCTCGGCGGGATGTATGACTATCACCCGCCTGCCGCCTTGGTGGGCGGACAAACCTACAAAATCTGCCAGGCTGCGCACCTGTTCGACAGATATCAGTTTGCTGGGTTTTTTGCCAGATTCACTTTCCTGACCGTTCAGGCTCAAAGCTTCGGGTTGCAACAAACGGAAGTCAGGGTGCGATTGATGTTCGAACCAGTGGCAGGATGGACATTTTCCACAGGCTAATTCAGCTTCATCCGGTTGCTGGCACAACAGGCTTTGGGCAAAATTCATCGCCAGATCGAACTTGCCGATACCGCTTTTCCCTTTGAACAGAATGGCATGAGGCGGACGTTTGCGCAAATCCCGCAAGCGCTCCATATCACTTTTTTGCCACGGATATATATGTTTCATATCAAAGCAATGTAACTATCTCTTCAAGTTTATGTTTAACATTGTCCACGGTCTGCGCACCATCGATCACGGCATAGCGCTGGGGGTTTTCACGGATGCGCCGGTGATATCCGACCCGAACACGCTCGAAGAATTCAGCCTGTTCCATCTCGAATCGATCCAGCGAAACGTTATTTTCCAGCCGGTTCCGTGCGATTTCTACCGGCACGTCAAAAAACAATGTCAGGTCCGGTTGAAGGTCGCCGTGCACCCATTGCTCAAGCTGCTTGAGTTTGTCCCAATCCAACCCCCTTCCGCCACCCTGGTATGCGAAGCTGGCATCGCTGAAGCGGTCTGAAATCACCCACTTTCCGGCGCCTAAAGACGGTTTGATCAACTTTTCGATATGTTCCATGCGGGCTGCAAACATCAACAGCGCTTCAGTGCCGATGCTCATGTTCCTGTTCAGCAGCAATTCACGCAATTGTTCACCAAGTTGCGTTCCTCCCGG
>QJWF01000157.1 GCA_003235435.1 Nitrosomonadales bacterium | reverse complement strand
AGCAGTATTCCCGTTAGGCTGGTATTCCGGTACCCATTGCGCAAGTCCCGATCTGACCGAGTCATCCGCCATGGTAGTCGCGTCTACCCAGCTCAACATATGTTCAAGCCAGACAGCATCCGCCTGCTTGGCTTGCGCTATACGCAGCTTGGGATGCGGTGTCGGCAAGGTATGCTCACTGTCCGCAAGCAATTCTTCGTAGAGTTTCTCGCCCGGTCGTAATCCGGTGAATTCGATCTTGATCTCGTCTTCCGTATAGCCTGACAAACGAATCATATCTTTGGCCAGATCTGTAATCTTCACCGGTTCGCCCATGTCTAGCACAAAGATCTCGCCGCCATTTCCCATCAGCCCGGCCTGCAACACCAGTTGAGCTGCTTCGGGTATCGACATGAAATAGCGGGTAATTTCGGGATGCGTCACGGTGACTGGCCCGCCCCTTGCAATTTGGGCATGGAACTTGGGAATGACGCTGCCGGTGCTGCCCAGCACATTGCCGAAGCGCACCATCACGAAACGTGTAATGCCCGAAGGCTGCAATGCCTGGCATACCATCTCGGCCAGACGTTTGCTTGCCCCCATCACATTGGTTGGATTGACCGCCTTGTCGGTTGAGATCATCACGAACTTGTTGACTCCGTGTTGCTGAGCTGCATGTGCGATCGTCCAGGTTCCCATCACATTATTGCGTATCGCCTGCCATGCATTATGCTGTTCCATCAACGGCACGTGTTTATAGGCCGCGGCATGGAACAGCACCGTAGGCTTGTGCAGCCGCATGACTTCATCCACCCTCGCGCTATCGCGCACATCGCCGACCAGACAGACGAAATTCAACGAGGGGAAGCGCTGCTTCAATTCCTGCTCGATGGTATAAAGCGCAAATTCGCCCGCTTCGAACAACACGAGTTTGGAGGGAGCAAAGCGAGCGATCTGGCGGCACATCTCCGAGCCTATCGAACCGCCCGCTCCGGTCACCATCACCGTCTTGCCACCCAGCAACTCATGCAACCCGGCATCATCCAAAACAACCGGGTCGCGACCCAGCAGGTCATCCAGTTCGATTGCACGCAGCTGCGATACGGAGACTTTTCCGCTCATTAAATCATCGAACGATGGGACTGTGAGTGCCTTAAGATTGGCCTGATTACACAATTGTATTGCACGCTTGCGCTGCTGGTGCGAACTTGCAGGCATGGCGATGATAACCTGGGATACTGCCAGCTTTTCTGCCCACTCCGGCAAGCTGTCCAGGGAACCCAGTACCTGGACACCATTCAGGGTGCGCCCATGCGTCTCTGTATCATCATCCAGGAATCCGACCAACCGCCAATCGCCATTCTTGACCAGATCCTTGGCCAGGCTGGCAGCCGCGTCGCCTGCACCCAATACCAGTACCGGTTCTCCGCGCAGCTTGAAATCTCCATACAGTCCCTGTTCCTTCCACATCCGATACACAAAGCGGCTGCCCCCCATCAGCAGTATCAGCAGCAACGGATTGATCACCAGTACCGAGCGCGGCAACACAAAATCCATGCGAAGCATCACGAACATCAACGGGACAACAGCTGCAGACAGCAAAACTGCAAGAAAAATGCGGCGCAGATCAGTGGTGCTGGCATAACGCCAGAGCCCGCGATACAGTTTGAAGCGCCAAAAGATGACCAATTGCATCAGCACCACCCATGCGACGGTTTGCTTCAACTCTAAGGCAAAGGCATGCGGTAGTTCGAAATTGAAGCGCAACAAATAGGCAAAGCTCCAAGCTGCTGCCGCTGCTACCGCGTCGTGCAACACCGCCAGGGCAGTGCGAAGGTTGGACTTGAATACCAATTATATTTCCTCTGACAAAAAAGCCGCCGCATCAATCGTTGGCATGAATAGACCGAACAACGTTCCGAATGTATCAGTCTGCAGCATCTCGGTTTTCAGTCTGAAACCTGTTCCAGCGTCGATCAATCCACATCGTCAATCCCAGATAGATCGCGCCCCACCACGCAAGCAGGTTCCCCTGTCCCTGCATATCAAGGCTGATACCCCATAGCGCGGAAACTCCTGCAAGAAACATCAGCAGGTATTCGGTAATTGCAGTTTTTCGGTGCCCCCAACCCATACGCACCAAGCGCTGGTAATAGTGGCTGCGATGCGCTTGAGAAAGTACTTCCCTGCGCCGCAAACGTTTGAACAGAGTAAAGGTTGCATCGGCCACGAACGGAGAAAACACCAAAACGGGAAACCAGAATGGCCAATAACCCTGTTGCCAACCCCATATGCCGAATGATGCTGCGAGAAAACCAAGCGGGATGGAACCGGAGTCGCCCATGAATACTTTGGCAGGATTGAAATTATGGTACAGGAATCCCAATGCCGCGGCACCCACAGAGAAATTCATCATCGCAAAGGGTTCATCGTTATGCATCAATCCTGCGATGCCGTAGGAACTGAAGCCGAAAAGAGCCATGCCGCCTGCCAAACCATCCGAGCCGTCCATGAAATTATACAGATTGGTCATCCATACAATGAACAGCGTCACCGGCAAAATCCAAAACGGATCTACTCCAGCGCCACCCAACACGATCATCGCTGCGGCAAAATGACCGATCAGGCGTGTTCTGGGGGCTAGGCTGCGCATATCATCCACCAGCGACAGCACGAACAGGCCCATTGCCGGCAATACGATCCACCATTGCCAGAACTGGATCATTAGCATCCAGCCGGACAGGATTCCT
>QJWF01000115.1 GCA_003235435.1 Nitrosomonadales bacterium | reverse complement strand
TAAGGGAATGGCATGACCTTAAACGAATTGCGCTATATCGTTGCAGTGGCGCAGGAGCGCAACTTCCGCCGTGCTGCCGAGAAATCCTTTATCAGCCAGCCTGCGCTGTCGCTGGCGATCCAGAAGCTGGAGCAGGAGTTGGACGTCAAGATCTTCGAGCGCGGCAAACACGACATAACCGTGACATCAGTCGGAGCCGAGATCGTCGAGCAGGCGCATCGCGCCCTGGAGGAAGTCGATCGTATCCGCGAACTGGCCAGGCAGGGCAAGGATCAACTGGCCAGCACGCTGCGTCTCGGAATAATTTACAGTGTCGGCCCCTATCTGCTCCCAGATCTGGTTCCCTCCCTGAAAAGACTTGCGCCGGGAATGGCGCTGGAAATCGAGGAAAACATCACGGCAAATCTCGAAACCCTGCTGCGCAACGGAAAATTGGATGTCATCATCATCGCTTTGCCGTTCGGCGATGCAGGCATCCTTACGCGGCCGATGTACGATGAGCCATTCGAGGTGGTGGTGGACAACCAGCATCGCTGGGCCAGGCGGCGCAGCATCAAGGCGCAGGAACTTGCGTCGGAGAAGGTATTGCTGCTCGATTCCGGACATTGCTTCAGCAATCAGGTCGCCGAGGCCTGTCCTGATCTTGACCGCAAGGGCGCGGATATCCAGCAGGGCACATCGTTCGAAACCATCCGCAACATGGTCGCGTCCGGCCTAGGCATCACCGTGCTGCCTGCTTCGGCGAACAGCGCGCGTTATCGCAGTCGATTGTTGCAAGTCATCCCGTTCGCCAAACCGGTGCCCTCGCGGCGCATCGCGCTGGCCTGGCGCAAAAGTTTTGCCCGTACTCAGGCGATCGATGTGCTGGCCAAGGCGATTTCTCAAACGAGGATCACCGGGATTCGGCATTTGCCATGAAACCATCGAGGCAGCCTTACCGCGACAACCCGTTGCTGAGGCTGAGTTACAGCCTGATCGCACCGCTCTATGATCTGGTCATAGCACGTTCGTTGCACGAAGCGCGCGTTCATTCGCTGAGTTCGCTGTCTGCGTCTGCTGAAGGAGAAGTGTTGCTAAGTGGCGTTGGAACGGGGCTTGATCTGCCGCTTTTGCCGCCGGTGAATCGCTACACCGCGCTGGACTTCAATGCTGCGATGCTGGCACGCGCCAGACGCCGCTGCACAGGATTGCAGGTAGATTGGGTGCTGGGAGACAGCATGGCCCTGCCGTTTCCAGATGCGCGGTTCGACCATGTCGTGCTGCATCTGATACTAGCGATAGTGCCGCGCTCCGAATTTTGTCTGCGGGAGGCTGCGCGTGTTCTCAAGCCTGGCGGCACGATCATTATCATGGATAAATTTCTTCGCCCCAAGAAGCTTGCACCGCTTCGACGAGCGCTTACGCCGGTGTCGCGATGTATTGCCACGCGCATGGATGTGGTGTTCGAAGAGGTGTTGAGCGAAGTGCCACAACTCCAGCTTGTCAGCGACACTCCGTTGCTTGCCGGTGGCTGGTTTCGCGGAATCGTGCTGAAGAAGAAATGACACCCTTAGGGATCAAGGGTACTGCGTGATCATGCCGGTGCTTCCACAGCATCGAACGGAACCAATTCACGGGTTCGTTATACTATCAGTCATCCACCCTCAAGGAGATGACTGACATGCTGCTCTGGCTGCAACTTCTGCTTTGTCTCGCCGTCATCGGTTATGCGGGCTACTTCCTTTCCCGTTATGGCGACATCATCGCCGAGAAATCGGGTATCTCCGCGTCATGGATAGGCCTGATCCTGCTTTCCACCGCCACTTCGCTTCCCGAACTGGTGACCGGGATTTCGTCCGTCACGATAGCCAAAGCGCCGGACATCGCGGTCGGCGACGTGCTGGGCAGCACAGTGTTCAACCTGGCGATCCTGGTGATGCTGGATGCGCTCTACAAACGCGAGACCCTTTACAGCAAGGCCGCACAGGGACACATCCTCTCGGTTTCTCTTGGCACGATACTGATCGGCTTTGCCGGATTCAGTCTGTTACTGGATCAAGCAGGTTTGAGCCCGGCGCTGGGGCATGTGGGTTTTTACTCGCCGTTTATTGCCACGGTCTACCTGGTTGCAATACGCGCCGTTTACAGTTACGAACACCGTACACTAGCCGAATACACCGAGGAGGCAGCCGAACGTTATCCGGATGTGACGCTGCGCACTGCGGTAAAAGGCTATTTGTTGGCCGCCATAGCCGTTGTGCTGGCGGGTTCATGGTTGCCTTTTGTCGCCAAGGATATTTCAGACGTGATGGGATGGGGGCAGAGTTTTGTCGGGACATTGCTGGTCGCGGGTGTGACCTCCGCTCCCGAAGCAGCAGTCACGATTTCGGCGTTGCGCATCGGCGCACTGGACATGGCCATCGCCAATCTGCTGGGCAGCAATTTGTTCGACATTATTATCCTGGCAGTGGACGATCTGTTCTATACAGAGGGACCGCTGCTTGAGAACGTTTCAGCAAGCCACGCACTGACGGCGTTGGCAGCTGTGATGATGAGCGCGCTGGTGGCAGTGGGTTTGATCTTTCGTCCACAGGGCCGTGCCGTGCTGGGATTGACCTGGATCAGCCTGGGATTGTTCATGATGTACGTGCTCAATTCATGGATACTTTTCGAGCATGCACATTAGCGATAGCCACTGGCACACGCTGAGCGCAGATGAGGTCGCACAACGACTCGAGGCGAGCCCGCAATCCGGAT